>JACRBM010000038.1 GCA_016219275.1 Chloroflexota bacterium | reverse complement strand
GCGTGGTGTCAGGAAAAACTCGGCAAGTCGGTGCAAGCCCAACGACGCCAGCGGATAAAATTGTTAAAGATTGCGGAACAAAAACGGGATCAACTTCCCGCAACTACTTGAGCATTCGTTCATCAGCCCAGGGTTAGGGTGAGGGTTGGAACTTGGAGGTTGGACATTCGAATCGTTGATCTTGAGCGCGACGATGAAAAGATGATTTTGCAAGTTGCGGAAATTCTCGTCGCGGCGTTCGCGCACATTCCCGGTTATTTGAAAACGCGCGACGCCGCCGTCGCCGAAATCCGCGAATCGTTTGCGCCGCCGCGCATCAGCCGCGTTGCGCTCGACGAGGACGGCAACGCGCTCGGCTGGGTCGGCGGTATCGAGCAGTACGATGGCAACGTGTACGAACTGCATCCGCTTGCCGTCAAACCGAACATGCAGCGACGCGGCATCGGTCGCGCGCTCGTGCGCGATCTCGAAACGCAGGCGCGCTTGCGCGGCGCGGTCACGGTGATGCTTGGCACGGACGACGAGTTTGGCGCGACGACCTTGTTTGGGCAAGACGTGTACCCGAACGTGCTCGATCACATCGCCGCGATTCGCAACATCGGCGAGCATCCGTACACGTTCTACGAAAAATGCGGGTATGTGATTATCGGCATCGTGCCGGATGCCAACGGGTTCGGCAAGCCGGATATTTTGATGGCGAAGCGCGTAGGGGCGTTTAATTAAACGCCCCTACAAGAGGAATGATATGCCCATCTATCAAACCGCGCGCTTTCAGGTAAAACCGGGCGCGCTCGAAATATGCCAGCAGGCGATTCGCGAATTTGTGGACGCGATTCGCGCGGACGAACCGGAAACGCGCATGTATCTCGCGCTGAATCAGGACGATGATCCCACGCGATTTTTGCACGTGTTCATTTTCGAAAATGACATCGCGCGGGATCGCCACGCGAATTCTGCGGCGGTCAAAAAATTCACCGCGATTCTGTACCCGAATTGTGTCGCGCCCGTTGCGTTCACCGAGTACACATTCGTCGCAGAAAAATGAAACAACCGCGACTCACACTCGACGAACGACTCGAACTCGCGTGGCGCGAGTGGAACGACGCGCTTGCCGGACTGGACGACGCCGATTTCGAGCGAATGGTGTACCACAAGTGGAATTTGAAAGATGTGCTGGGACACGTATTCGCGTATCTCGATCTCGCGCTGAAGCACGTCCGGTCGTACAAAAAACGCAAGCGGCTCGCCTCGCCGCGCGCACCGTCGTACTCGTTCTTCAATCGTCGCGAAGCCGAACGCTTGCGCGATGCGCCGCTCGCGCAACTGCGCGCCGACTTGGACGCCGCGTATCGCGAGTTGGTCGCGCTTGTGCCGACGTTGAGCGCGGACGATTTGAAGAAACAGTTTCCCGCGCAGTGGACGAACTCGAAATACAAAACGACTTTGCGTTATCAACTGCGCGAGACCGCCGAGCACATGCGGATTCACGCGGGTGAAGTAAAAGCGTGGAGGAAACACAATCGTGTTAGATCATAAATACTACCTTATTTCGCGAAATGGGGAGACCTAGAATGAATACGATTAGCAGTCCTACACGGAAACTTTATCGACATCTAAGATCTGAGACAATTCAAATCTTCTATAGGTGGAAGGTTTATCGTCAGTTGTTTTCATCTCCAGAAGTGATTGGTCTTCTTGACAAGTCTGCACGCAGGCTGTTTTTAACTTTGCAATATGATCTTCTTGATGCAATTGCGTTGGCGCTTGGCCGTTTAACCGACCGATCGGAAACACGGCTGAGAAATAAAGTTGAACGTAATGCTTGTCTGCAACAACTTGTTGAATCATCTGAAGTGGTTGGGGATTTATCACTTGAGCAAAAGATCAACCAACATCTCACTGCGGTGAGAGCTAAATGTAAACGCATCGACATATGGCGTAACAAATGGGCAGCGCATCGAGATTACCAAGCTGCAGTAAAACTGGATCCGAATTGGAAAATCGGTTTTTCCCCGGCTGAAGTCAATGGCGCTTTGTCCGAATTATGCGCATTCATGAATGAATTTGAAGGTTGTTTTCGAGATTCGGAGAGAGAGTTTGTTTCCATAGAAGAACTAAAGGATTTCGAGGATCACAAAATTTATCCGCCTACTCCGTACGATCAATTGGAATTTGACGATGATGGAGAGACATTACTTGAATTGTTGAGGAAGGCAACAAATGCATGACAAGAATACAATCATCCCCACCACCTGCCCGTTCTGCGGCGTGGGGTGCCGGCTCGATTTGCATATAACTGGAAATCAAATCACACACGTGACAACGCCTTACGATCACGTTGTCAGTCGCGGCAACTTGTGTGTGAAGGGAAGATTCGGCTGGGATTTCATCTATCATCCGAATCGCGTTTTGAAGCCGTTGATTCGCATAGAATTGCAACGCGCCGGACATCGCGTGCAAGCGAATCGCGACCGCGAAGCGTGGCGAGAGGCGACCTGGGATGAAGCGCTCGATCTCGTCGCGGATCGTTTCGCCGCGACCGTAAAGGATCACGGCGCAGATGCGACGGCGGTGTTTTGTTGCGCGAAAGCGACAAACGAAGACAATTACGTTTTGCAAAAAATGTTCCGCGCGGTCATCGGCACGAACAACATTGACCACTGCACGCGCCTGTGCCACGCGGGAAGCGTCGTCGCGTTGCAAATGGCGCTTGGTTCGAGCGCGATGAGCAACACCGCGAGCGAGGTGTACGACAGCGATGTGATCATCATTACTGGCTCGAACACCGCCGAAACGCATCCGATCATCGCGTTGCAGATGAAAGAGGCGGTCAAGCGCAACGGTTTGCAGATCATTGTTGCCGACCCGCGCCGTGTCGAGATGGTGAATTTTAGCGCGCTGTGGCTGAATCAAAAACCTGGGACGGATGTGCCGCTCTTTTCCGCGATGGCGAACGTGATTCTCGCGGAGAATTTGCACAACAGAAAATTCATCGCGGCGCGCACCGAGAATTTCGATGCGTTCGCAAAATCCATGCGCGATTTCACGCCCGAGTACGCCGAGCGCATCACCGGCGTCCCGCGCGACGACATTGTGCGCGCGGCGCGCATGTACGCGAACGCAAAACGCGCGGCGATCTATTGGGCGCTCGGAATTCCGGAACACACGCACGGAACGGAGAATGCGCTCGCGCTGATTCACTTGGCGTTACTAACGGGGCACATTGGAAAAAAGGGAACTGGGCTAAACCCACTGCGCGGGCAAAACAATGTGCAAGGCGCGTCGGACGCCGGCGCGATGCCCTGGGATTATCCCGGTTATCAAAAAGCCGACGACCCGGCTGTCGTCGAAAAATTTCGCGCGGCGTGGGGCAACACGCCACCGGCGAAACGCGGTTTGAGCACGACGGAGATCGCGAACGCATGGGAAACCGGCGCGGTCAAGGCGATGTACATCATGGGCGAGAATCCGCTGATGAGCGAGCCGAATCTGCGCCACGCGCATCGCGCGATTGAGCATCTCGAATTTCTCGTATGCCAGGATTTGTTCATCAACGAGACCGGACGTTACGCGGATGTGATTTTACCGGGCGCGAGTTGGGCGGAGAAGGACGGCACGTTCACGAACACGGATCGTCGCGTGCAACTTGTTCGCAAAGCGTTTGAACCGTTTGGCGATTCGCGCGCGGATTGGCAAATTGTGTGCGAGGTCGCGAAACGACTCGAAGCGAAACTTGGTCGCACGCGTTCCGCGTTTTGGGATTACGCGCATCCGTCCGAAATTCTCGATGAGATGGGTCGGCTCGTGCCGGCTTACGCGGGCATCACGTACGACCGACTTGAGGGCGACGGTTTGCAGTGGCACGTACCGAACCGCGAGCATCCCGGCACGCCGTTCTTGTTTGAAAACGAATTTCCACGCGGGCGCGCGAAATTTTTCCCGCTCGTGTACGAACCGAGCAAGGAACAACCGGACGACGCGTACCCATTCATTCTCACGACCGGGCGCGTGTTGTATCACTGGCACGGCGGCACACAAACGCGCAACTCGATTCTCGATTTCGCGCAACCCGAAGCGCTCGTCGAGATCAATCCCACCGATGCCGCGCGGCTCGCGGTGCGCGAGGGCGACCCGGTGCGCGTCTCATCGCGGCGCGGCGCGATTGTGCTGCGCGCGCGTGTCACCGACAAGGCATCGCGCGGTGTCGTGTTCATTCCGTTCCACTTTGCCGAAGCCGCGGCGAATATGTTGACGATTGACGCAATTGATCCGCAAGCGAAAATTCCGGAGTACAAAGTTTGCGCGGTCAAGATCGAACCCTGGAAATTGGAAATTGGAAATTGGACGTTGGATGAGGCGAATCCTAATTCCCAATTTCCAACTTCCAACATCGAGCATTCGACGAAATGAACACCATCTATCTTCGCGCCACCTGAAGCACGTGCCGCAACGCGCAAGAGTTTCTTGCGGACAACCAGATTGAGTACGCGAAACGCGATTTCTTCAAAGACCCGTTCACGGCGGACGAGTTGCGCGCGTTGTTCCAATCGCTCGGCATCACGCCGCGCGAGGCGATCTCGACCAAGAGTCCGGCATTTCGCGCGATGAAACTCGTGCTCGAAAAATTGAGCGACGAAAAGATCATCGCGCTGATGGTCAAAGAACCGCGTTTGATTCGTCGTCCGCTTATCGTGATGGACCAGCAACCGTACACCTTCCAGAGCGCCGGCAAGATCGTGCCGTTCGTTCATGGCGAGTGATCTGGAAATCAATGCGCCGAAATTCGCGCCAGGTTGTTGGTATTCGATTCGGTGAACCAGATTTGACCGCTCGACCCAATCGCGATGGTATGCACTCCACTGGTGGGTGTCAGCACAGAGAACTCGGCGAACGCCCCGGTAGTTGGATTGATGTGTGCGATTTGATTCGCGCCGGTTTCGATGAACCACAGATTGCCATCTGGACCGGTTGTAATGCTGTACGGTACGCTGTTGGCGGTCGGAATGGCAAACTCGGTGATCGCGCCGCGCGGTGTAATGCGCCCGATCTTGTTGTTGCCGAGTTCCGTGAACCATAGATTGAGGTCTGGTCCTAACGTGATCGCGTACGGATCGCTATTCGAATCGGGAAGCGGAAACTCGGTGAGCGTACCGTCTAAAGTGATTCGCCCGATTCGATTGCCGAGCAGTTCGGTAAACCACAGATTCCCATCCGCGCCGAGCACGATATTAGATGGCATACTATTCGGGGTCGCGATGACAAACTCGACGATGGTCCCTGTCGTCGGATTGATGCGTCCGATTTTGTTGCCCATGCTCTCCGTGAACCACAGAGTGCCATCCAGCGCGCGTGTGATGCCAAGCGGGTACGCGCCAACGGTTGGCAGCGCAAACTCTACGATATTGCCATTCACCAAATTGATGCGCCCGATTTTGTTGGCGGCAAATTCGGTGAACCACACATAACCGTCCAGCCCTTGCGCGATTCCCGCCGGCGCGCTGTTGGCAGTCGGGATTGGGAATTCGGCGATCACCCCGCGTGCGTCAATGCGCCCGATTTTGTTGCCGAGGTTTTCCGTGAACCAGAGGCAACCATCCGCCGCCAGCACGAGCGCCGTGGGACGACTATCGAAGGTTGGAACTGGGAACGCGCTATAAACGATATTCGTTTTGCTTGTCTTCGCGCCGGTTATCGTTGATTCTCCCGGGGCGCTTGGCGCATCGAAGGTCACGCCCAACATACTGGGCAACATCACGAGCGCACCCATCGCGATTAGAAATTGCTTGAACATTTTTCACCTCCGCGTTTTGAAAACCCATTGACGCCACCGGACTCTCAGGTTATACTTGGAAACACGAGAGCACGCCGAATGGTTATCGCTTGCTTTCACTCACGCGCACTTGCGCGAAACCGAAAGATCGGCAATCAAGGAGCCAAGGATGGACAACTCATCGAATCACCCGATGCGATTGGAAACGCGACACGCGACCGGCGCAGAAGAATGGTTGTGTGATACGTGTGGGCGGCGATTCGTTCTCCAGTTGCCCCCCGCCTATAAAAAGATCGTCCTGGTACGTGGCGACGAAAACGTTTCTCACACCGGGGGCACTGGTGGACTACGGATTGAATCGGCGCGACCAACACCAAAGCACGATGACGATATTTCGAACGACGATCTCAGTCTGTGGCGCGATGGACTGGCAGATATTGACTTGACGTAGCGCGCGGTTTCTGTCTTGCCGGGCATGTTGCTGATCCTGCCCAAATGTGGTGAAGCAGGATCAGCAACAGAGCAGTGAACTTCATACTTAGGCGAACTTGAAGATTTGGATCACCGGACCCTCGGCGAAAGCCGCCATGCGCTTGGGCACACCCAGGTTGCTATAGTTCACGAGCACCGTGAGCTTGTAGGCGCCGGGTTCCAACTTTTGCGCGGGAACGGTGAGTGTCGTCGTATAGCTGCGCGGGCTGGTTGCCGGCTGATTGCTCAAGGGAACGGTCTGGGTGTCAAGCACCGCTTCTTGCCCAGGTCCGATTGACTCGGCAACGGCGCTGATGGACCATTCGCCGCCTAAACTTCCCACATCCTGCCTGCCGCTCTGATCCTTGCCGGTCAGAGTCCAGTCAACCTTGATGAACCAATCGCGATTGTACTCAAGCACGCGATTTGGATCTTGGTCGGCATCAATGACCTGAAGTCCGATGACGCCTTCCATGTGTTCAGGGTCCAGGGTATCAAACGTGTGTGGCATTTTTTCCTCCGCTATTTGGTTTGTCTCAGTTTTCAACTGAGAATGGTTTATCTACTCTTCTCCGCTCTCACTGAACGGCAACGTTGTCCGCTTCAAGCCGAATTGGTCAATAAGACTTGTGCCGTGGCTTTATCAGCACAACGATTGACATCTGGCAATTACGTCACCAGCATCACCTCCTTCGTGATTCAAGCGCACGCATCGTTTCCGTTCCGATTCCGTCATGCGCTTGCGATTCTCGGTCAACCGATTTTTACCAGTCCGTCGGTCTTTCAATCGGGATTGTAATGCCTCGGCGTCAAATAAGTGTGAAATTTTTGCGGCGCGCGCGTAAAGAAAGGAGGAATTTTAGAATTGGTTGTCGCGTTGGTCGAAAAACGGTTCAATCAAATTTGATGCTTTTTTGACGCGGGGTGAGTAGAATCGGGACAAACGAATTTGAATTGCCAATTGGCTAAGGAGGTTAACCATGGCAACGAATGGTACCGATAAATTCCAAGTGTGGGAAGAGCGCTGGCGCGCGCTCAATCGCGCGATGGATGAAACGCAGAAACTATACCAAGTCATCCCCGTGGCTAGATTTCCCCGCAAGGGCACTATCTGCGATTTGTTCCGGAGACTGCAAAGTTTCGCTTGCGGTCAGTTCGATTACTTTTTCTCCGGTTTTAAGAATAACACGCTCGCTCGATCGGATGCGTTTCCGCCTGAGCACGTTCTCGCCGTGATCCTTGACCAGGTCGGCTACGATCTGGATGTCATCGAGCGCGTCGCCGCGCAACGATTGACCGGAACCCAGCGCGAGATCGAGACATTGATGGACACGGATAAACTAGCGTGGCTTGCTCTTAAACCGGCAATCGGTACGATGCTTGGGGAAGATACTTCGGTGCTAACTTATTTTCGAAAATCACCCAACATTCGCGTTGTCCCGTACGCGCATATCGCCATCATTGGCGTGCCGTACAGTTGTACCACGACCCCCATTGACTTGCTGGCGATCCCGCATGAAGTTGGACACTATGTCTTTTGGCATCGCGACAGAGGGCAAGCCGGGGCATTCAGAAATTCCATCGTCGCCGATAAGAACCCGGTCAGCGCATGGCGCGAGGAGATCTTTGCCGACGTTTATGGTTGTCTCGTCGCCGGTCCAGTGATCGCGTTCGATTTTCAAGAACTCGCGAAGCAGTATTCGCGCGATGACTTTGTGTCGCTGAATGATGGTGAACATCCCACCCCATTCTTGCGACCACAGATTTACCACAAAGTGCTTAAAAGGCGCGGGGACGATGGCAACCAGTGGGCTGCCAAAGCGGAAAATCTCGAAAAACGCTGGAAGATCGAACGCGGGGAACGCACAAAAAATGTGGGAGTATCTCACGTCAAGGTGGGGCGGGATCAGATTCCGGTTGACGATGTGGTGCAGGCAGGCGCACTGCTGAATGCAGCCAAGCCGGTGGACTATATCGTCAGCCAGGCACTGGCGGAACTACAGGGTGTGCAATCGGATTGGTCGGGAGATGTGGCAGACCAAGACGTTGCGAAACTGGGTGAGGAATTCACAATGCGCTACCATGACCTTTTGCAACGTGTTGACGCGCTGCCGCCCGATCCTGATCCCAGTGCAGATGTGACAAATGTATGGAACGATTGGAAGAAACGGTTGAGCGATCTGCCAAGATCAATCACGACGCAAACCAGCGAAGAACCGGAATGGAAGCCCGTGTTTGCCGCCGCCGGCTGGACGACCGAGGGACCCGAGGATGAACCGGCTCAGGGCTAGACAACCATTCATCTATGCAACGGATTTGGCGCAATGCTGATCAAGCAACGCGCGCAATTCCTCAGCATTCGGAAGTTTCAATTTGTCGGCTGTGGGTAGTGCTTCTGCCCACAGCTGACACGCTTCTGAAAGCCGATTCATTTTGCGGAGAGTCTTGCCGAGGTGCAGGCAAGCATATACAACTCCTGTATCATCATGTAATTCGCGTAATAGATCGAGACTTTGTTTTCCGGTGCGGTACGCGGACTCGTAAGATTCAAGGTCGGCATAAACCCATCCCAGGAAATCCAACACGTACGCTTCTGATTTGGGCGCGCCAATTATCCTCATCAAATCCCGGCTTTGCTCCGAATACTCACGCGCCGATTGCAGATCGCCGCGTGCTTTGCGTAGTTGCGCCAGCACAAACAATGTGCTCCCCAATTCACCGCGATCCTGAAGTTGCTCGCAAAACAGAATTGCCTCGCGACAATATTGTTCAGCGCGGTCGTAGTCTTTTTTCATTCGCGCAAACAAAGCGAGCCGTTTGAGCGCCACAATGGACTGGGGCGTGACGGGGAATGTTTTTAAAATGTCGAATGCTTGGAGCGCCAATCGTTCGGCTTCATCGTAGCGAAAAAAGCGATACTCGATGCGCGACTGCGCCAACATGATTTCCGCCAAGCCCGCCTGATCGTCGAGTCGCTCTCGAATGCTCTGACATTCCTCCAATAATTCGCGCGCGTGATCGTAATTGGATCGCTCAATCTCAAGTCGCGCCAGGTGAAGTTGCGCGCCCGCGATGCCGCTCTGATCCGCGGCTTCGCGGCAAATCCGCAACAGGCGCGTCAGAATTTCCTCCGCTTCGGGATAAAAACCCTGCTCGATGTACGCGCGTGCCCAATTCAACATCGAAGTAATGTACGCTTCTTGTTCTTCCAACTCCTCGGCGGCTTGACAGACCATCGGATAGATGCGGCGCGCTTCGGAATAAAAGCCGCGCGCAAAACCGGTTTCGGTCAACGCATGACCATAGCCGATGACCTCCTCCCACATTTTTTGGCGGTGCATCACGCGCATCCCGGCTGACACATTATCCCATTCCTGCTCCAAGGTCACGTAATCTTTTTGATGCTGTTTGGCAAAATCCAAATAGTACTTTCCCATCCGCGCAAACGCGGCATCGGCTAGTTGCTTCGACACCTGCAACTTTTCGCGCGCGTACTGGCGAATCGTATCGAGCAAACGATAGCGCGCCTCGCCCGAGGATTGAATCTCCAAAACGACCAGCGACTTGTCCGTCAAACTCTCCAACATTTCGCGCACCTGGATTTGACCGTCATCTTGCGTGTGGACTTGCTCGACCGCCTCCAACGTAAACCAGCCGGCAAAAACGCCCAACTCATTCAGCAAACGTTGTTCCGCCGGCTCGAGCAAATCGTAACTCCAGTCAATCGCCGCGCGCAAGGTTTGATGACGCGGCAGCGTGCGCGGACCTTTGCTCAACAACGCAAATCGTTCGTTGAGATGGCTCGCGATGTACTCGACGGACAACGTTTTCAGCCGCGCCGCCGCGAGCTCAATCGCCAATGGTATCCCATCCAAGCGCCGACAAATTTGGATCACACTGGGGGTATTGCCTTCATTCAGCGCGAAATTTGATTTCTCGATCGAAGCGCGGTCAAGAAAAAATTGAACGGATTCAAATTGTTTTGCCGATTCGACGGTCGCCGCATTTTTTTCCGGCGGGATGGTCAACGGGGCAACGGAGAAACTGTGTTCGCCTGCCACGCGCAAAATTTCGCGGCTCGTCGTTAGAATTTGCAAATGCGGACACGCGCTCAATAGTTGTTCGCAGAGTTTCGCGCACGCCATCAACAAATGCTCACAGTTATCCAACACGAGGAGCGTTTGTTTCATCCGCAGATGTTCACTTAGAACCTGGGTCAAATCCCGGTCCGAATGTTCACGCACACCCAACACTTTGGCGACCGCCTGCGGAACCAATGCATCTTCGCGCGCGAGGGATTCCAGTTCGATCCACCACACCCCCTCGCCATAGTGCTCAAGCGCATCCAGCGCGACGTGAATGGCGAGGCGCGTTTTGCCGCACCCGCCCGCGCCGGTCAACGTGACCAGTCGCGCGGCTGAAAGCAAAAGGCGTTTGAGTTGTTCCGTCTCTTGCTCGCGCCCGATAAAGTGCGTGAGTAGATTCGGCAAATTGGTCAGCGCCGCGACCGCGGCGACCGTACGCGATTTCGCCTGTTTGATCCGATTAAAGAGGAGTTTAGTTTCGCTGGAGGGTTCGGCATACTCGGGCTCGCCAAACTCGTTTTGCAAAGCCCGTTCGAGTTTGCGATATTGATCCAAAGCCAGGTTTTTGTGTCCCTGCATAAAGTAGGAAAACATCAGATGTTGACACGCCTCTTCGTTGCTCGCTTCCAGGTCGAGTACCTTTTGCGCGTGGGCAATCGCGTTGTCGTATTCGCCGATCGCGCGCATCCGTCGCGCGGCGTGTAACAGCGCGTCGCGATACAGATCGCGCAGTGATGCGCGCATGGGCAAAATCCACGGTTCGTCCGGGTCATCCTCGAATTCAGGCAACATATCGCCTTTGTACAGCTCGAGTTGAAGCAGACCGGCATCGTTCGGCGATTCGGCGAATCGTTCAACCTGATTTTTGAATTCGACCGCATCAATCCAAACACTACGCGCCGGGTTGAGTTGCACTGTCTCCATGTCGTCTACGAAAATATCATGACCCAATGCCTTGCGAATGGAAGAAAGCGCCGTGCGGAGTGACGCGCGGACCGTCTTTTCGAGGTTAACCGCGTGATCATCGTCGTCATCATTATCGCGGTCGCGACTCTCTTCAAACGCGTGCCTACCCCAAAAAAGACTAGCCAGTTTTTCGCGTCGAACGGGCTGGTCACGCTCGAGGGCAAGGTACGCCAAGACCATTTTGGTTTGTTTGGTGGGCAGTTTGACGGGTTGCGTCAGATACTCGACGCGAAAATCGCCGAGCAGGTAGACCTTTACGTCGGAGGCAATCGGAGGCATGGTCGTTTACCCCGCGCTCGCCAGAGGATTTGTCTGACGAACGCGAATCTCATACGGAACTCTGTGAGGATCAGAGATAGGAATCCGTGCCGAGATCAGTGTGCGAGGAGTCACTCTTGGAAAACAGAATCGAGTGACAGGTGGAGTGTTCCTCTCCAGTCCCGGTATTGTTATGGACGATCCCGAGGAGGGCGCTTTGTTTTCAACGAGAACACGCAAAGCGATTATATCGTCCCGCCTAAAATCTGTCAACCAGAAATTTACGGTTGCCTGGTTGAGCAAGCGAAACAGTTGCTTTAAGCGGTTGTTTCAGTTTGCGAATAACGTGTATAATCAAAACGCTTGCCCGTCAGATTGGAGTTAGCGTGGATCCTCTCACTCGCCGCGAATTTCTCGCGTACAGTGCCGCCGCGCTCGCGTGGCTTGCCGGTTGCGCGCCCATGTCGCAAACGATTCAAACACCCGCGCCGACCCAAGGAGCAAATGTGATCCCCACCCCGGACCATCTCGATCAGATGATCGGACAAATGATTCTCGTCGGCTTTCGCGGCTTGATCGCAAAGGACGACAGTCCTATCGTGCGCGATATTCGCACGGGGTGTGTCGGCGGCGTCGTGCTGTTCGATTTCGACGTGGCGACGGCGAGTCCGGTGCGGAACGTGCAATCGCCGGAGCAACTCAAGACGCTGAATGCCGTGTTGCAACGCGCGGCAACCACGCCGTTGTTGATTTCGATTGACCAAGAGGGCGGCAAGGTCGCGCGACTCAAAGAAAAAGCCGGTTTTCCGGCGAACGTCTCCGCCCAGCACCTTGGCGTGCAAAACGATCTCGCGACGACGCGGCGCTACGCCGAGACGATGGCGCAGGCGCTGGTAAACGCGGGCATCAATTTGAATCTCGCGCCGGTCGTGGACGTGAACACGAATCCACAAAATCCGATCATCGCCAAGTACGAACGCAGTTTCTCCGTCGAACCTGGCATCGTCGCCGACCACGCGCTTGAATTCATTCGCGCGCATCACAAACTGGGTGTGCTGACCACGCTCAAGCATTTTCCCGGGCATGGGAGTTCGCGCGAGGACTCGCACCTGGGTTTGGTAGATGTGACAAAAACCTGGGCGCGGAGCGAACTCAATCCATACGCGAAGATCATTCAAGCCGGCGAGTGTGATGTCGTGATGACCGCGCACGTATTCAACGCGAATCTGGATGGACACTATCCGGCGACGCTCTCGAAAAAAATCATTGGCGGTATCTTGCGCGATGAACTTGGATTCGACGGCGTCGTGATGTCGGACGATATGCAGATGGGCGCGATCGCGCAAAAGTACGGTTTTGAGAACGCAGTGCAACTTGCGATCGACGCCGGTGTGGATATACTTGCATTTGCCAACAACTCGCTTTTCTTCGACGAAAACATTGCGACGCGCGCGTTCACGGTCGTTCAGCGCCTCGTGCGCGAGGGCAAGGTCAGCCGCGCGCGCATCGAGCAGTCGTACACGCGTGTGATGCGCTTGAAGGCACGGCTGTGAACTTGTCAGCAAAACTATTTCCTGCTAAAGTGTTGACCGCCGTCGGCGGTCGGCGGTCTTGTTTGAAAACTTTCGCGTGAGGTCATGATGAAAATTGCAGTCATGGCAACCGGCGGAGTGGGCGGGTATCTCGGCGCGCTCTTTGCCAAGAACGGGAATGAGGTCACGTTCATCGCGCGCGGCGCGCATCTCCACGCGATCCGCGCGAATGGATTGACGGTCACTTCGATTAGCGGCGATGTGTCAGTTCGACCGGCGCGCGCTACGGACAATCCTGCCGAGGTCGGCACGGTGGATTGGATTTTATTCGCGGTGAAAACGTACGACACCGCATCCGCCGCACAAACGATACGCCCGATAATGGGATCGAATACGACGGTCGTCACATTTCAGAACGGCGTCGAGAGTTGCGACATTCTCGCGGCGGCAGTGGGCAAAGAACATGTTTTGCCCGCGCCGATTCAAATCGAATCCGCGATCACCGCGCCGGGCGTCATCGCGCAGACGAGCAGTTTTCGCGTCGTCACGGTCGGCGAGTTGGATGGACGCATCACGCCGCGCGTCGAGTGGTTGGTCGCGCAGTTGCAATCGCACGGCTTGGATGTGACCGCGTCGGACAAGATGCCCGCGCCGATTTGGGCGAAGATGTTGTTCCTCGCGTCGTTTTCCGGATTGACGACGCTCGCGCGCACCGAAGGTTCGATTTTGTTCAAGCAACCACAAGCCCAGGTCGCGTTGCGCGCGGCGATGCAAGAAGTGTTCGACGTGGCAACCGCGTACGGCGTTCCGCTCGCGCCGGATTTGATCGAACAACGCATGAAATTCGTCCTGGGTATTCAACCTGGGATGACCGCTTCGATGCACAAGGATCTGCTCAAGGGCAATCGCCTCGAAATTGACGCGCTCTCCGGCGCGATCGTGCGGCTCGGCGCAGCGAAAGGCGTCGCGACGCCGGTGCATCAAACGATTTATATGGCGCTGAAGCAAGAGGACGCACGCGCCAAGTTAAAAAGCAACAGCGAATAATAAAAAGCGATCTTTGAGTTTGCGCGTCACACAAGGAGTCCATCATGGAGACCACCGCGTTACGCCCGATGGGCATCGGCGACATTCTCGACCGCGCGATCAATCTCTATCGTCGCAACTTTATCACGTTGATGGGTATTGCCGCGGCAGTGACCGTGCCGGTCGCGGCGCTGCAAGTGATCGGTGTGCTTTTAGCCGTCCCGCTCGATTTCCTTTCGCCGAATCTGTCTCCCTCGCGCACGACCGCCGCGCTCGCGACTGCCGGTTACCTGGGTATGTTCGGCGTGTTTTTCATCGCCATGATTATCGCGATCCTCGCGTCCGTGTTTGAAGCCGCGGCAATGGTGCTTGCCGTGTCGGAAGCGTTGTTCGGGCGCGCGCTGACGATTCGCGACGCGTATCGGCGGGCGTTTCGACGGGGCTGGTCGCTTCTGGGCGGCATGCTCATCCTGGGATTGATGAATGGACTGGTGCTGGGACTTTACCTGGCGTGCGCGATTGTTCCTTTGGTCACTGCCGCGGTGGGCGCGCGCACTAATCCATCGTTGAGTGCGGCGACGAGCGTTGCGTTTGTATTGTTAGCATGTGTGGGGATCGCGCCGCTATTTCTTGCGCTCGCCTTCGTCAACGTGCGTTTTTTATTTGTGCCCCAAGTGATCATGCTCGAAAAACTGGGCGCGCTAGACGGCTTGCGCCGTAGTTGGCGCTTGGGGAAAGGTTCGTTTTGGCGCGTCTTGCTCATCGCGTTTTTGTTGTACGTGTTTGTCCTCATCCTCTCGGCAGTGCCCAGCTACGCCATTTCATTCGTCGGGTTACTGATGCCTTCGGTCATCATTCAAGCCGTCTTGAATGCGACGGTCAGTACCGTGATCGGTGTCGTCACGACGCCGCTCTACCTGGCGGTGTTGACCTTGCTTTATTACGATTTGCGAATTCGCCACGAAGGATTCGATCTCGAACTACGCGCGCAAGAAATGCTTGCGCCAACCGAGCCAACCCCATGAAGCGTTACGCGATTTTTTTCGCGTTCGGCGTTCTTTTGCTCACGCTCACCCCGGCGCGCGCCAATTCGCCCGTGACGCTCGTCGAGTATCAGCGCGCGGTGACGACCGCGCTCGATTTGGTGCAACAAGCCGAGCTGCAACCGACCACGGTGCGCGCCCCGTTGCTCATGCGCGCGGCGAATCTGCTCGCGGAAATTTCGCAGGTGCAGACGGATGCCGGGACGGTGACGGTCAACAACGACGCGCTCGTCGCCGAATTGAAAGCAGTCGCGCAGAATCCGTACCAGCCGCTCACATCGCCGCGCAATCGTTTGCGCGCGTTGCGCGATGCGGTCGCGCCGTCGCCGCTCGCCGCGACGGACGACGAACGCGCGAAACTGCGCGAGATTTTCAATCGTCCCCCGTTTCGAGTGTTCGACAACCCGGTCGGGCAACTCCTCAACGAGTTTTTGCGTTGGTTGCGCGCGGGAACACGCACTGCCGGCGACGCGTTGTTCAGCGCGCGCGATTTATTCGCGGTCGGCGGTCTCGTCGTCATGGTCGGCGTCCTCGCGTTTTTCATCCGCAATCTACGCAAGACCATCGCGGCGGAAGAAATCCTGCCGACCCAGGGCGAGGTCGCGCTGACCGCGCGCGAGGCGTTGGCGCGCGCGCAAAATTTTGTCGCAGGCGGCGATTATCGTTCCGCGATGCGCCTGCTCTATCTCGCCGCGCTCTTGTCGCTCGACGAACGCGGCGCGCTCAAGTACGATCCTTCGTGGACGAACCGCGAACATTTACGCGCGCTCGCACCGCATCCCATGCTCGCCGCCGCGCTCGCGCCGATTGTCGAGACGTTCGACCGCGTGTGGTACGGTTTTGCCAATGTCACGCCGGACGAGTTTGCAGAATTTCGTCGGCAGGTGCAGGCGATTCGGGAAATTAGAAATTAGAAATTGGAAATTGGAGATTGGAATTTGGAAAATGGACTCCAATCCTCCCATCCAACTTCCAACTTTCAACTTCCAACTTCCAACTTCCAACTTCCAACTTCCAATTATGCGATCACGCGATTTCACCACATTTATCATTTTGTTCGTGTTGCTCGTCGGCGTCGCGGTTATCAGCGCAACTCAGCGTTCGGCGGAGGATCCGCGCGCCGAGCGCAACATCCCTGCCACGACGTACTCGGCGGACGATAATGGCGCGCTCGCGTTGCATTCATGGCTGAACGAGGTTGGTTATCACACCGAGCGCATCGAGAACACATCGTCGTTCGACATCGGCGATGATACGCGCGTGCTGTTCATCCTCGATCCAAGCGAAACGATAACGGCAAGAGAAGTCACCGCGATCATGCGCTGGGTCGAGCGCGGCAATACGCTCGTCATCGCGGATAATTGGTCGTTCAATAGCGACAACTTGTTGCGCGTGTTGCGCGTGGAAATCAACTACGTGGATCGTTTTGTCACGCGCGCGACCGTCGTCCAACCGGTGCGCGGGCTTGGCGCGACGCAAGTGGTGGTGAACGCGTCGCACGAAATCAAATCATCGCGCGACGACGCGATTGTTTTTCTGCGCGCGGACAACTTGCCGGCGCTCGTCACATTTCCACAAGGCAAAGGCAAAGTCTGGGTCTCGTCCACGCCGTACTTGTTCAGCAACGCAGGTCTGCAAGACGAGGAAAATGCCGCGCTCGTGTTGGCGTTGGTGAGCGACGCATCGCGCAACAGCATCGTCGCCTTCGACGAATTTCATCACGGCTATCGCACCGTGTCCGCCGATCCTGGGTCGGCGTCGCTCAACGCGTTGATCTTTCAAACGCCGTGGGGCTGGGCGCTGATTTTCGCGCTCGTCGTAATCGTCGCGTACCTGTTTGTGGGCGGTCAGCGTTTCGGTCGCGCGATGCCGTTGCCCCAAGCCATCGAGCGACGCAATCCCGCCGAGTACGTCAGCGCGGTCGCGCGGTTGTTGCGGCGCGGCGGCAAGCGCGCGATGATTCTGAATCACTATCGTCGTCAGATCAAACGCGTGCTCGGCAGACCGTACCATCTCAATCCCGATTTGTCCGACGACGAATTTGTCGCGGAACTTGCGCGCTATCGCGAGGTGGATCGCGCGGCGTTGCTCGCCACGTTACGCGAGTTGAGTCCGCAACGCGTGAACGAAAAATCGCTCGTCAAACTTGCCGCGCAAGCGATTCAAGCGACAGAGCGCGCCCCCACCCCAGCCCTCCCCCGTCACGGACAGGGGAGGGAGTAATGTTGGCTCACCCCACTCCCCTAACCCCCTCTTCCCTCTCCTCTAGCCACTTAAGGACGTGGCTAGAGGAGAGGGGTGAGGACTCGAGGAAACTAACATGACACCCAACTCGTTCGTGCAACAAACTTATCAAGCTCTGTGCTCGCAAGCCGCGAAAGCGTTAGTCGGACAGGAAACCGTGTTCGAGCAAATGGTGATCGCGTTGTTCGCGCGCGGACACGTTTTGCTCGAAGGCGTACCTGGGACGGCGAAGACGCTCGCCGCCAAAGTGCTCGCGCATCTGATCAGCGCGGAATTCAAGCGCGTGCAATTTACGCCTGATCTGATGCCGTCGGATGTCGTCGGCACACAAGTGTTCGATATGGCGAGCGGGAAATTCTTTCTCAAGCGCGGTCCGGCGTTCACGAACATTCTGCTCGCGGATGAAATCAATCGCGCGCCGGCGAAGACCCAGTCCGCGTTGCTCGAAGCGATGGAAGAGCGGCAGGTGACGATTGAAGGCGACCGCTATCCGCTCGCCGACCCGTACATGGTGCTCGCGACGCAAAACCCGGTCGAGTACGAGGGCACATATCCGCTGCCCGAAGCGCAGTTAGATCGGTTCATGTTCAAAACGGTCGTGAATTATTTGCCGCCGGAATCCGAGACCGAAATTTTGCGTCGCTATCATCGCGGGTTCGACGCGCATCAACTCGCGCAAGCCGGACTGGAGCCGGTGTTGACGCCGGAAAAAATCCAGCGCGTGCGCGAGGAAATCAACACGGTCACGGTCGAAGACGGCATTCTGAATTACATCACCGCGATTGCGGACGCGTCGCGCAAATCGCCCGACCTCGCGCTGGGCGGCAGTCCGCGCGCGTCCATCGCGCTGTTGCTCGGCGCGAAAACCTGGGCGGCGATGCTGGGTCGCGCTTTCGTCGTGCCCGACGATGTAAAAGCATTGGTCCTGCCGGTGTATCGCCATCGCATCATCCTCAAACCCGAAGCGGAAATCGAAGGGTTCGACGCGGACAGTGTGCTGAAACGGATTCTCGGCAAAGTTGAAGTGCCCCGTTGAATTTCAGATTTCAGATTGTAGATTTCAAATTGAGAAATCCGCAATCTGAAATCTGAAATCTGAAATCTGAAATGCTCCTAACTCGTCAATCCTTGTTGCTTCTCTTGCTCACCGCGCCGTTCCTCGCGCTCGGTACGCTCGCACGCGAATTGCTGATCCTCGCGGTGGTGTATCTGTTGCTCGTGATGATCATGATCGTCACAGATTATTTGCTCTCGCCCGCGCCCAAAGATTTTGAGACGCAACGCGTCAACGACACGCGCCTCTCGCTCGGTGCGGACAATCTGATCATCGTGCGCGTGACGCATCGCGGTCGCCGCGCGACGCGCCTCATCGCGCGCGACGAATTCCCGCCGCAATTCGCCGCCGACCATTTTACATTAGGCGAGCGAGAGACTGTTGACGCGCTTGCCCGCCATTCGCCATTCGTCATTCGCAATTTGCCATTTGCTCCACTCCGTCCACGCGAAACCGTCGAATTCCGCTACCACGTTCGTCCGCCGCGGCGCGGCGATTATCGTTTCGGCGATACGAATCTGCGGTGGCGCGGCGTCCTGGGAATGATCGTGCGCCAAGCGCGCTATGCGACGGGCGCGCCGGTCAAGGTGTATCCGAACCTGCTCGACATTCGCAAGTACCAAGTTCTCGCGCGGCGGCATCACCTCACCGAGATGGGCTTGCGCCAAACGCGCGTCCTGGGTCGCGGCGCCGAGTTCGAGCGTTTGCGCGAGTACCAGCCGGATGACGAATTTCGCCGGATTGATTGGAAAGCGACCGCGCGGCGCAGCAAACCGATCAGCCGCGAATTCGAAACCGAGCGCAGTCAAACGATCCTCGCGTTGCTCGACGTGGGACGCATGATGCGCGCGCCGGTCGAGAATCTAGCCAAACTCGATTACGCGGTGAACGCGGTGTTGATGCTGTCGTACGTCGCGGGTTTGCGCGGTGACAAAGTCGGGCTGATCGCGTTCGCGGATGAAGTGACGCATTTTCTCACACCGCGCAGTGGCAAGGGACAATTCTATCGAATGCTCGCGACGTTGTACGGCGTCGAGTCGCAGCCGGTCGAATCGGATTACGCGCGCGCGTTCGCGTTTCTCGGCGCGAAACACAAAAAGCGTTCGCTCGTCGTCGTGTTCACCGATCTATCGTCCGGCTTGGCGGTGGATACGATTGTCGCGCAGATGGCGTCGTTGCGTCCGCGTCATTTGCCGCTCCTCGTCGCGATCAGCGATCCAAGCGTGCACGATCTCGCGCGCCAACGCCCGCGCGATTCGCAAAGTGTGTACGAGCGCGTCGTCGCGGAGCAACTGCTCGACGAGCGCGCGCTGTTGCTCGAATCGCTCCGACATCGCGGTGTGCTCACGCTCGACGTGCCGGCGAATCAGTTGACGATTGCGGTTGTGAATCGGTATTTGGAGTCGAAGGCAGTGGGACGAATTTAGCGGACGGCGTGTGACAGAACTGGGGCGTTTGAAAACGCCTTTCGAGGGCGTGCCGCCGGGCGTCCACCTGCGTGGACGCAATTCGCCCGCGTAGGCGGGCGACCAGCCGTCGGCTCACGCGAGGCGATTTCCAATCGCCAATTCAAGGAGGCAATTCCATGTCTCGCACGATGAAAATCGTTTTGCTTGTTAGTGGCATGCTGATTGTGATTTGCGCGCTGACGATGTGCGTGTTGTTGGGTGTAATTATGCCGCTGTGGGCTCAATCCGTTATCCATGACGCGGATAATCCAGAGCATGCCAAATTAGTTGCCGCGAAAATCGCCGATTACACTTTGCCCCCAGGTTATACCGAGAAGTTCGGAAGCGACCTAACGGTTTCCCAAACCGTCTTGATTGCTTCCAGCGACAAGACCAGTCCTGCCTTTCACTTGGATCAAATCACACATTCTAATACCAAGTTGAAGGAGATGGACGAACAACTACGCGGTCAGGTGCAGAGTAACGACATTGTACGCGGGGTTACTTACTGGTTTGTTGGCGAAAGAAAAGTGAAGATCAAAGATGCTCTAGTTCCTCTCTACATTACCGAGAGTCAATCCGAAGGCATCACTTCCCGTCATGCAATCGGTCTATTTCCTGGAAGAGGGGGAGTAGTGACTGTGCGGGTAGACAGCGAAAAACAAAAATGGGACTGGGATTTGATTGAGCGTTTTCTCGCGTCTATTCGTTGAAATGTGTCAAGAGAAGGAAAGGAGGCGCGGAGATGAGTCGCACTATGAAAATCGTTTTGCTGGTTGGCGGAACGTTGACGGTGATCTGCGTACTCGCATGCGTCGTGCTCGTGTTCTTCGCGCCGCGCGTGATGCAGAATTTCGCGACGAACGCGCAAAACCCGGAGCAGATCAAACAGACGGCGGCAAAGATCGCGGAGTACACCTTACCGTCCGGCTACAAGGAAGAGTTCGGCATGGATTTGTTCGCGATGCAAATGGTGATGATTGCGCCTGCGAACAAAGCGCGTCCGATGATCATGCTGATGCAGAGCGCGGATCGCAGCGCCAAGCCGGAAGACATGCAACAACAATTGCAAGAACAATTTCAACGGCAGTACTCGATGCAGGGCGGTACGTATCGCGTGACGGGAACGCGTCAAGTGCGAATCAAGGGTCAATCGGTGACTTTGACGATTGCGGAAAACGATTCGCGCTCCGTGACGATGCAACAGGCGACCGGCGTTTTTGCGGGCAAGAACGGTCTCGCCATCTTGATGCTGATTGGAACCAAGCAGGGCTGGGACTGGACGCCCATCGAACAGTTTACCGGCTCAATTCGCTGAAGCAGATTCCCGACGCGTTTATGGCAGACCTGTCAGGTTTCTAAAAACCTGACAGGTCTTGGTTGCAACGCATACCGGAACACGAAACGAAATTCGTTCTAAAGCAAAGGATGGCAAGTTCGTGGATTTCATTCCTGGTCGAGACATTTTCCAAACGCGACCCGTGTTTGGAAAAGGGGAAATAAGTTAGGTCGTGACCTGGCAACGCGTATTTCAACTTGCGTGGCAGACATTCGTCAAGGAGAATTTTCATGCCGGTTGAGTCAAAACGGCTGTCTTCAATAGTTCCCGAACGCCAATCGCTTGTTCGCGCGCGACGGTCGGAAAATCGTCCAAGAATTCTTCGCGTGAGTGCCCGCCTTCGAGATAATCAATCAGAGTCTGGGCTGGCACACGAGTTCCCGCGAACACGGTTGTTCCGCCCAAAATATCATCGCGACGTTCAATCAGTTTATGTTCAACCATTTTGCCCTTCCTCCGGATTCCCGGGGGAAATCTCGAAAAGACACTAGCATGGAAACGATTCGGCGTCAAAGGAGGTTGCAATGTTAGACGTTCTTTTGACCGACGCGCAACGCCAACTGCGCGATGAAGCGCGCGCGTTCGCGCGCAACGAGGTGCCGCGCCAACTCTTGCTCGACATGGACGCGGACAAGGTGCGTTATCCGCGCGAGTACGTGCAAAAACTCGCCGCGTGGAACTTGCTCGGCGTGCGTTTTCCGAAAGAATTCGGCGGACGCGGATTGGATTGGGCGCACGAGGTGCTCGCGCTCGAAGAAATCGGCGTGCTCGGCGCGTCGCTCGCGTGTTTGTATTCGCTTCCAACCATTGTCGGCGAAGCGATCAACTGCTTCGGGACGCCGGAACAAAAGCGCAAGTACTTGACCGCGACGCTCGAAGGCAAACTGACCACCGCCGAAGCATTGACCGAGCCGCGCGGCGGTTCCGACTTTTTCGGCGCGACGACGCGCGCGGTACGTGATGATGATGTTTACGTACTCAATGGGCAAAAACGTTTCATCGTTGGCGCGGAAGGCGCGGATTACTTTTTCGTCTACGCGCGCACCGGCGACAAGCCGCGCGACTTGAGCGCGTTCCTCGTCGAGCGCGGCGCGGGCGTCGAGGTGCAACACGTTTACGGATTGCTGGGGACACGCGGCGGCGGCACGGGGCGCGTCTATTTTCGCAATGTGCCAGTGCCGGTGGAAAATCTCGTCGGGCGCGAAAACGGCGCGGGGGAAATTTTCAACCAGATGATGATTCCCGAACGGATGACGAGCGCGGCAGGCGCGCTGGGCTTGGCGCGCGCGGCAATCGAGATCGCGGCGCGGTACGCGGATCGCCGGCGCGCGTTCGGGCAAAAGATTCGCGAGTACGAAGGCGTCAATTTCAAAATCGCAGAAAGCATTACGGCGATTGACGCGGCGCGCGCGCTCACACACGAAACCGCGCGCGCGATTGACGCCGGCGATGAACCAGGACGCGTGCGGCGACGCGTCTCCGAATCGAAAAAACTCGCGACCGAAACCGCGTGGCAGGTGGTGAACAACGCGATGCAAGTGCTGGGCGGCATCGGCTACACCAACGTCTATCCCATCGAGCGACTCTTGCGCGACGCGCGGTTGATGATGATCTGGACGGGGACGAACGAGATTATGAATCTCGTCATCCAGCACGAGTACTACAAGGAACTCTTGGGAATAACGAGCACAGCGCGCGATGTCGAGATGGACGCGGTGAACGCGGAGACCGAAGGCGAGAAGGTGTACGAGTAAGGCGAATTGCGAATTGCGTGATGCGTATTTCGTATTACGCAATTCGCGTCCCGCCGCACGCTGCTCTTACGCTTTTTGGCGAAATCCGCGCGGTCATCGCGCGGTTTTTTGTCGACCGCCCAGGAATAGGTACGCGTACAACAACACGCCGCTCGCGATGCCGACCGCGTACTTGATGAATGCGGGCGCGTCCGATGGCGAGAGAAATCCTTCGATCACTCCCGCGACGATGAGCAGTGGCACACTGCCCAAGAGCAAGCGCATTGCTTTTTGTGCGGCGAGGACGAGCGCATCACGACGCGTGAGCAACCCAGGTCGCATCACCGCGTACGCGAGTGCGAGTCCCGCGCCGCCCGCCATCGTAATCTCGCTCAACTCGAGCACGCCATGCCCGATGACAAATTCCCACAGCGGCGCGGCGTGATCGTAAACCTGCATCAGCCCCAGCACCGCGCCGAGATGAATGCCGTTGAGCACGAGGACGAGGAATGTACCAAATCCCAGGAGCATTCCGCCGGCAAACGCGAGGAACGACACGCCGATGTTGTTCGTCATCACGAACGACGCGCCGATCTGATTCGCGTCGTTCAAATCCTTCCACCACTGCGTCCCATTTCGAATCGTCGCGATCGTGCGCGGCGAGAGCACATAGCGCGCATGGTCCGCGTTCGCCAGCATCGCCAAATACGTGACGATGGCAAGCCCGAAAAAGATCAACGCCGCCACCCCTACCAAACCAGCGAAATCGCGGTATAATTGCGGAAACTCACGCGCGTAAAAATCGCGCACGCGGCGCAACACGAGCGGCTCGCCGCAATACACGAGCGGATGCGCACGCCCAACGAGTTGATTGAGATACACCGTAACGTTGTGGCGCGGAAAATCGCGTTGCGCGAGCGCGAGGTCGGACGTGGCGGCGCGATACCATCGGCTGAGCGTCACCAGCTCCGTTTCCGTCAGCGTGGCGAGACGACCGCCTTCGGCGCGTGCGAGCAAATCGGTGAGGCGTGCCCAGTCGGGCTTGCGTTGTCGGACCAATTCATCGGGAGACATTCTACACTCCAATGACCGATTCCACCATCATCGAACGTCACGAGATCGAAACACCGGAAAACATTTCGTTCGGTTATGAAATTGCCGGACTGGGTTCGCGTTTTCTCGCCAGTCTCATTGATTCGCTGATCCAAGCGGCGCTCTACCTCGCGCTCCTCATCGGCATCATGGCGATCAATGCGAGCGATCTGTTCAAAGAACTGCCGATGAGCGTTCAAGATTGGCTCGTCGCGCTGGTCTTGCTCGTGCTCTTTCTAATCCAGTTCGGGTATTTTTTCTTCTTCGAGATTATACTCAACGGACAGTCGCCGGGCAAACGCGCGTTGGGCTTGCGCGTCGTCAAAGAGAACGGCTATCCGCTTTCCGTGCTCGACGCGCTCATCCGCAACATCGTGCGCGTGATTGACTTTTTTCCGTTCGCGTACGGCGTCGGCGTCATCGTGATGTTTTCCAACAGCCGCGCGAAACGCTTGGGCGATTTCGCCGCGGGTACGGTCGTCGTCAAATTGAAAGACTCGATCAAGTTGAGCGACCTCGAAGTCAAACGCGCGCCAGTGTCCGATTCGGCGGACGTGCCTGGCGTCGCGCGGCTCAAAGAAGCCGACGTGGAAATGATCGAATCATTTTTGCAACGACGCGCGAAACTACGCAACGCGGACGCGCTCGCGCAGACGCTTCGCCAAACCATCTTGACGCGCGTGGACGATGCCGAAACGCGCACGCTCGCCGACGCGTTAGCGCCGGTCGAATTCTTGTCGCGCGTCGTCGCGACCTACCGCGCGCGTCAGTAACGCACGCGTGTCGTTGTGTTCGTAGGGACGTTCAATTGAACGTCCCTACAAAACAAATCCGCAATCCAAAAATATCAAGTCAGGTAAAGTGTAATGAAGTTTGTGAAACCCATCGTATTGATTACGCTATTCCTCGCGCTGACCGCGTGCGCGTCAGTCTCCGTGCCGCGCACTGCGTCGCTCGCCACGCCGACAGTCGCCGCCGCCGTGCTGCCGACTGCGACGCGCGCGCCGTCGCCAACCGTCATCCCGACCGCGCCGCCGTTGCCGACGACCGCGCCGCCCGCGCTGATTCCACGGCGCGCGTTGTTCGCGCTCGTGGACAAGACGAGCGTGTCGTTCAGCCGCGATGGGACCAAGATCAGTTACCTCGCGCCATTCAACAACGCGCTCAATGTCTGGGTCGCGCCGGTGGACAAGCCGAATGACGCGAAACCGGTCACGAGCACGAATCGCGGCACGCGCACGTATTTGTGGGCGTACACAAATAATCACGTGTTGTATTTACAAGACTTGGACGGCGACGAGAATTATCAAATCTATGCCGCCGATTTGACGACGGGCAGTGTCCGCACGCTCACGCCGCGCGGCACGCGCGCGAGCATCCACCGCGCGAGCGCGAAATTTCCGCGCGAAATTCTCATCTCCTTGAACGAACGCGATGCGAAACGCTTCGACCTCTATCGCGCCAATATCGAAACCGGCGACCGCGCGCTCGTGCTGCAAAACAACGAGGGCTTTGACAGTTTCACGAGCGACGACGATTTCGTCGTGCGCTTTGCGACCAAAGTCACGTCCGAGGGCGGTCGCGAAATTTTTCGTCGCACCGACAAGGGAACCTGGGAAAGTTTTACCAAGATCGGTTTGGAGGATGAGTCCTCGACGTACCTTGTCAGCATTTATCGCGACGGCAAAGCCGCGTACATGGTGGACAGTCGCGGGCGCAACACCGGCGCGTTGACGAGCATTGACCTAGCGACCGGCGCGCCGACCGTGCTCGCGCAAGATGTGCGCGCGGACATTAGCGGATTTATCTTCCACCCGACGACGCGCGAAATGCAAGCGGTCGCGTTTACGTACGACAAGAAAAAATGGTTCGTGCTCGACAGCGCGATTCAACCGGACTTGGATTATCTCGACTCGGTCGCGGCGGGTGAAATGGATGTGGTGAGCCGCACGCTCGACGACAAACGCTGGGTCATCGCGTACTCGCCGGATGACGGACCGACGCGCTATTATCTCTACGACCGCGCCGCGAAAAAAGCGACGTTCCTGTTTTCGAATCGCCCCGCGCTCGAAAATTTGCCGCTCGCCAAGATGCACGCGACGGTCGTCAAATCGCGCGATGGGCTTGACCTCGTTAGTTATTTCACCCTGCCGCTCGAATCGAATGCTGACGGCGCGTTACGACCGCTCACACCCTTGCCGATGATTTTGCTCGTGCATGGTGGACCCTGGTCGCGTGATGCGTGGGGCTACAATCTGCTGCATCAATGGTTGGCGAATCGCGGTTACGTCGTGCTCAGCGTCAACTTTCGTGGCTCGGATGGATTCGGCAAATCGTTTCTGAACGCCGGCAATTTAGAATGGGCGGGCAAGATGCACGACGATTTGATTGACAGTGTCGAGTGGGCGGTACGCGAGGGCATCGCCGACCCGAAAAAAATTTGCATCATGGGCGGCAGTTACGGCGGATATGCAACGCTCGTCGGATTGACGTTTACGCCGGACGTGTTCGCGTGCGGCGCGAGCAGTGTCGGTCCATCGAGTCTCGTCACGTTGATGCAAAACCCGCCGCCGTACTGGTCCACGAGCGCGGACGTACGCAAAAAACGCGTCGGCGATCACACGACCGAAGAAGGGCGCGCGTTTTTGTTGAGCCGTTCGCCGCTTACGTTCGTGGAGCAAATCAAGAAACCCTTGTTGATTCAACAAGGCGGCAACGATCCGCGCGTCAAACAATCCGAAGCCGATCAAATCGTCAAGGCGATGCAAGCGAAGACTATTCCGGCGACGTACCTGTTGTATCCGAACGAAGGACACGGTTTCCAGAGCGTGACGAACAGTCGCGCGTACTATGCGGTCGTCGAACAATTTCTCGCGAGCATTCTCGGCGGACGCGCCGAACCGCTTGGCGACGATTTGAAATTCTCTTCGATCACCGTGCCGGTCGGTTTCGATTTGATTCCTGGCTTGCGCGAGGCGCTGGGGAAAAAGTAAAACATAAAACGTGATGCGTGATGGGTGAGAGATGAAAGAGACGGAATGAGCGATTTCGTCCTTCCGCCTTCATCCTTCATCCTGGGATTCTGAAGGAGGAATCGCCATGCAATCATACGGTAAACTTATCCTGACGCAACCGAATGGACAGGAAAAAGAATTTGCGTTGAACGACGCGGATATTTCGCTCGGTCGCGCGACGATAAACGACATTGCCTTGCGCGATCCCAAGGTCTCGCGCCAGCACGCGCGGATCGAGTGTAACGCGAGCGGCGTCACGGTGATTGATCTGGGCGCGGCGAACGGCACGCGCGTGAACGGCGTCCGCGTCGAACGCGCGACACTCAAGCCGGGCGATGTGATCGCACTCGGCGACAGCACGTTGAGTTTCGACCTGGGCGCGGTGACCGACGCGCCGGAGATTCAAGCGATCAACTCGGATGCGGAACTCGACGCGACGCTCGCGCACGCGACGATGGCGATGACGCTGGCGAACAAACAAACGCCGCGCGTCGCCGTGCGCGCCGGCGGGCGAACCTGGGAAGCGACGTTCGCACAGGACGCGCTTGCCATCGGGCGCGATGCGAGCAACGACATCGCGCTCGACGATCCCAAATCGTCGCGCAAGCACGCGCGCATCGAACGCCGCGGCGACGCGTTCGTCTTGCGCGACCTGAAGAGCACGAACGGAACCTGGGTCGGTGCGGAACGCATCGAAGAGCACGCGCTCAACGACGGCGACGCGATTCGGATCGGCAGCGCGCAACTCACGTTCAAGCGCGGGTTTGCGACCCAGGATTTGACGATGGCGAATGCGGCAACCTTCATCGAAACGCCCGGCGCAAAAGGCGCGCGGCGTCCGGTCGTCATCGTGCCCGGCTTGATGGGGTCGGAATTGTATCGCGGGACCGAACGCGTGTGGCCCAACGCGCGTTTCTTGTTCACGAATCCCGAAGCGTTCATTTACTCGGAGCAAAACAAGTTCGAACCGCGTGGCATCGTCCAGGATGTCGTGCTCGTGCCGAACGTCATCAAACTCGAACAATACAGCCGGCTCGGCGATTATCTCGAAGAAGAACTGGGTTACGAACGCGGCAAGAATCTGTTCGAGTTCGCATACGATTGGCGGCAGGATGTGCGAATTTCGGCGCGGCAGCTCGCGGCGAAGATCGAAACCTGGGGCATCAAGCCGCCGCTCATTTTGATCGGGCATAGTCTGGGTTGTTTGGTGAGCCGCTATTTTGTCGAACACGCCGGCGGCAAGAAAAAAGTGGAACGCTTGTTGCTCGTCGGCGGACCGCACTATGGCGTGCCGCAAATTTTGCCGGGCTTACTGTACGGCGAAGGTCTGCTCCCCTTTGGCATTCTCGGCGAACGTCTCCGAACGGCGATTATCAGTTTTCCTTCCTCGTACCAAATTCTGCCGACCTTTCGTTGTGTCTACGATCAAAACGACGCGGCGATTGACGTGCTCGAAGACGAACGTTGGATTTCCGAAAAGCAACGTCCGCTCCTGCGCATCGCGCGCGAGTTTCGCAAAGAGCTGGGCACGCGGTCGAGCGTGCCGACCGTTTCGATTTTCGGTTACGGACTCAAGACGACGACGCGTGTGAATGTGCAACGCAACGCGGAAGGCATGTGGCGCGATGTCGAGTTCGTCAGCGGCGAAGCCGGCGATGACACGATTCCCGACAACAGCACCGTGATGGAAAATTCAGAAATTCATCCGGTCGAGCAACATCACGGATCGTTGTATGTGGACAACGACGTCAAGATTCGATTGAAGTTGGAATTGACTAGATAACCTCACCTCACTCCCCCAACCCCCTCTCCTTTAGCCACGTCCTTAAGGGCGTGGCTAAAGGAGAGGGGGCAAGGGGGTGAGGGATGAGGCGGTAGGTACTCTATGTCCACCCAAACCTTCGGCAAATATCTCGTCACGAAAACGCTGGGACGCGGCGGAATGGCGGAGGTATATCTCGCGCGCGATCCGCTGCTCGAACGCAACGTCGCGATCAAAGTGATTCATCCGCATCTTGCGACCGAATCCGATTTCGGCGAGCGCTTTCGGCGCGAAGCGAAACTCGTCGCGTCGCTCCGTCACGCGCACATCGTGCAGTTGTATGATTTCGATATTCAAAACGACACACCGTACATGGTGATGGAATTTTTGGATTCGGGCAGTCTCAAGATTCGGCTCGGCACGTTGCGCGCGCAAAACACGCTTCGCGTGATGCCGCTCGCCGAATGTGCGCGCATTCTCGACGCGATTGCAAGCGCGCTCGATTTCGCGCACGCGCGCGGCGCGATTCATCGCGATGTGAAACCGGCAAACATTCTTTTCACCGCGAACGACGACCCCGTGCTCGCCGATTTTGGCATCGCGAAAATCGTCGGCGAAGCCGCGCAGTTGAGCGCGAGCGGCGCGGTTGTCGGCTCGCCGGCGTACATGTCGCCGGAGCAAGCCGCAAGCAAACCGGTGGACGCGCGCAGCGATATTTACGCGCTCGGCATCGTCGCGTACGAAATGGTCACCGGGCGCGTGCCGTTCCAGGGCGAATCGCCGACGGCGGTGTTGATGCAACACCTCAACACCGCGCCGCCGCCGCCGCGCCAATTCAACGCGAGTGTGCCCGATGCAGTGCAAGCGGTGATTCTCCAGTCGCTCGCGAAAAATCCGGCGGAACGATTTCCACGCGCGGGCGAGTTCGCGCGCGCGTTCACGGCGGCATTGCGCGGTCAAGCGCCCGAAGCATCCGCCGGGTTATCGTCCGCCGGCACATTCGTCGAAGCGCCCGCCACGTCGAAAGACGCGGGTACGCTCGTCGAAAAACCTGGGACGCCGGAACCGGCGGCGAGTCCGCTTTCGACGATGGATCGGCGCGTCTTGTCCGGCGCGGGCAGAATCGCGCAAATGTTTGCGCCGCTCATCGGGCGCGATGTGCCGGATGTGCGCCAGCCGCAAGACCGGCGTAGTTACCTCGCGACGATCCTGGGCATCATCGGCATTCTCATCGCGAGTCTGCAATTCATCGTCGGTTTTTTCGATTTGATCACGCGCCCGCTGGTGCCGTTGATGTCCGCGTTGCCGTACGTGATTATCGCATTATTCGTCGCGAGCGGCGCGCTTTCGATTTTTCTCGTCGCGCGTCCGCGTGATCGCGTGATTCGTCAACGCGCGGCGATGATGCTCGGCGCGATTATTCTCGCGGGCGGCGCGTGGGGCGCGTGGACGATGTACGATCGGCTCACGCCGTCGGGCACGTTCGTCATCGCGATTGCGGATTTCGACGGCTCGCAAGCGCGGAGCACGATTGATTTCGCGCAACGCATTTATCGGCGCATGAGCGACGAAGCGAAAAACGCCGGCGGCGCGTTCGAAATTCAACGTACGGCGGAGATGTACAAATCGCCGGACGAAGCGCGCGCGCGCGCGGCGGAGCGCAAAGCGTCGCTCGTGATCTGGGGACGGTACGATGACGCGGGTGTGAGCACGGATGTGGTGCAATTGCAAACGGCGACGCTCACGCGCGAATCGTTGAGCGTGCCAGTCGTGTTGCAAGCCGCCGGACTCGGCGGACTCGCGTTGCCGGAGTTGCCGAAGGTGGGGCAAGTCACGCGCGCGGTGCGCGTGCCGGAAACGCTCGTGAGTTTCGATCTGTTCGGCAAAAATGTCCCGCAACAAATTGATTTGATCGCCATGTCCGGGCTGGGTCTCGCGTACTATCTGAACGGCGACAACGACAATGCGATCGCGCTGTTCGACAAGTCGCTCGCGCAAGGCGCGGCAAGCGGCGAAGGTTCGTCCGGGCTGGAGACAATTCGCTTTCATCGCGCGGCGGTGCTGTTCCGGCAAAATCGGATGGCGGACGCGGCGACCGAGTTGGAGCAAACGGTCAAGGCGAAACCGGATTTCTTCGAGGCGCAGTACAATCTCGCGATTGCGTACACCGAAACGTGCAACCCCGCGCGTTACGACCTCGCGCTCGACAAGGCGAACACGGCGGCGCGTCTGCGCCCGAGCAGCGCGGCGGCGCAACGTTTGCTCGCCGATCTGTATAACCAGGTTGGCAAGACCGATCTCGCGCTACGCGCGTTGGAGGGCGCGCTAAAACTTGCGCCGAACGACGCGACGACGTACGAAATGCTCGCCTCCATTCAAGCCGCGCTGGGTCAGGACGCGGCGGCGCAAAGTTCGCGCCAAAAAGCGATCGCGTTGCGCGAACAAGCCAAGCAACAAGCGACCGCGTCGGTCACCGCGTTGCTCGCGTTGGGCGACGCGTACTTGAGCAGCGGCGACGCGGACAAGGCGATGGCGGAATTTCAGCAAGCCGAAAAAATCGCGCCGAACGACGCGCGCGTGTTTCGCGCGCTGGCGAGTGCGTACTATAACAAAAAAGATCTCGCCGCGGCGGAGCGCGAGTACAAACGCTGGGTCGCCGCCGTTCCGAAAGGCGCGAACGCGCGTGTGTTGCTGGGTCTGCTGTACAGCGAGCAAGGCAACGCGCCGGCGGCAATCGAAGAACTGCAACAAGCGGTGCAGCTCGCGCCGTGCTCGACGACGGCGTACCGCACGCTCGGCAGTTTGTACTTTAACCAAAACGATATGCCCAAAGCGATTGCCGCGTACCAACAAGCCGTGAAATTCAACGCGCAGGATGCGGATTTGTTGTACGTGCTCGGCGCGTTGCAGTACGATCAAAAACAGTACGCCGACGCGGAAAAAAATCTCCAAGCCGCGCTCGCCTTGCGACCGAATTTTGCGTCAGCGCGTTTTGCGTTGAGCGCGGTGTATCAGGAACAACAACAATATCAAAAGGCGGTGACGGAACGCGAACAACTCGTCAAACTCGCGCCGAACGAAGCGTACTATCACGCCGCGCTCGGATTTGCATACGAAAAGGTCGCGCGCTGGGATGACGCGATTGCCGCGTACCAAAAATCGCTCGCGCTGCAAGAGGATCCGAACAATCGCGTCTATCTGGGCATGGTCTATAATCGGCTGGGCAAGTACGATGCGGCGGCGGTGGAATTTCAAAAAGCGCTCGCCGCGAATCCGAGCGATGCGCTTGCGAGCGGCGGCATGGCGCAAGCGCGCTTTGGCGTCGCGTCGAACGAGCTGCGGCGCTGCAACCTGAATGCGGCGCTGCAAGCCGCGAACGCGGCGGTGACGCTCGCGCCGGGCGAAGCGTTGTACAAGGATTTGCTCGCGGCGTTGTTCGAAGCGCAGGGGCGCGGGGACAACGCGGCAAAACTGTATGGCGAGTTGCGCGCGTTGCCCGCGAGCAATGCGCTGGCGCATTTGTTCGCCGGCGAATTCTTGTTGCGGAGCGGAAAAGCCGATGATGCCGCGCGCGAATTTCAAGCGTTGTTGGCGACGCCGAACTTGCCGCCGCTCGTGGCGTCGTGGACGCGTTATGATTTGGGCGACGCATTGTACGCGCAAGACAAACTGGCGGACGCGGAACGCGAGTACAAACTCGCGCTGATCGCGTTGCCGGCGAACGCGCTCGCGCAAGCGCGCGTGGGCGACCTCGCGTTGCGCCGCGGCGACGCGGCGAATGCGCTCGCGGAGTACGACCGCGGGATCGCCGCCTTGCCGGCGTGGACGCAACAAGTGGGGATTGAATCGGCGGCGTTCGTCGAGACGGGGTTGCATGTGCGGCGCGCGCTCGCGCTGACGCGCTTGAATCGGCGCGCCGAGGCGACGAGCGCGTTCGACGCCGCGCAAACGGTCGCACAAAAGATCGTCACCAGTTTTCCGCAGTGGTCGCGCGCGCGCTTTAATCTCGCGTTCGTGTTCCTCGCGCGCGGCGACAAAGCCAAAGCCGATCCAGAATTTGCCGCCGCGATCACGTGCGATCAATCGCTCGGCGCGGCGCGCGCGTTGTTGGAAGCGGAGTTGAACAAGTTGAAATGAGAAAACCTTCCAGGTTTTGACCTGGAAGGTTTTTTACAACTTGCGCGCGCCGAGGCGTCCGGAATTGGGCGGCAGTTCGCGCATCCACTTTGGCAACAGCGCCGCGACGTGATCGCGCATGACCCAGGACGCGCGGTCGGTCTGCGCGGGCGTTAGCTCGGTATCGTAGAATTCGTCGAGTTCAAAGACCGGACCGATGCGAAGCGTGATTTGAACCGGGCGCGGAAATTTTGCGCCGACCGGCAATGCGCGTTCGGGTCCCGTCGCGCCGACCGGCAGAATCGGGATGCGGCGCGTAATCGCGATTTTCGCGATGACCGGTTGGAACGCCTGAAGCTGTCCAGTCGGACTACGCGTGCCTTCAGGCGCGACCGCGAGCAAATTGCCGTCGCGCAAAACCGTGAGCATCGCCCGCATCGCGGACATGTCGCTGCGTTCGCGGTCCACCGGAAACATGCCGATGCCGCGCGCAAACCACGCGAGAATCGGATTGACGAACAATTCTTGTTTGGCGACCGCCCAGAGGTGAATGCCGGGGATAAGGTCTTGCCGCGCAATCGTCGTGCCGAGCGCGAGCACCTCGAGCACGCTCACGTGATTGGGGGTGACAAGCAGAGGTCCGTGCTTGGGAAGATGTTCGAGACCTTCGACGCGCAATTGGTGATAGAGCCGGAAATAGAGCCAAAAAAATCCAGTGACAAAAGCGACATAGATTCGATGGCGCAGTGGCACGCGAGACATGCTTCCTCCCAGCGATGGATTCGCGCTCGAGTCACTGGATTATAAAGCGTTGCCGGGAAAGCGTCAACCGCAAAATCTGGCGGGGGTGTCCGTCGAAATTTTGGAACACTCAACCTTGCGAAAGTTTTGACGACGAATCAAATAGGATTGCCGTTCAACCTTCGCAAGGTTTTTTCACCACCCAAAAACTTGACGCACACTCTTCTGGCGGAACCGCGTACCTCCGTCAGTTCTTATTTATGATGGTTCTTTCAACAATTCTTGAATCACGCGCTCCGATTCCGCGTACGCGCCTTCGCCGACATGCGTGAACCGAATCGCTCCGCGCTTGTCGAGGATGTACATCGAGGGCCATGCCCAGACTTTATACGCTTTCCAGATGCTAAAATCGTTATCGAGCGCGACCGCGTACGGAATGTTCAACTCGTTGATCGCGCGTTGCACGTTGGCGACATCCTGCTCGTACCCAAACTCGGGCGAGTGGACGCCGATCACGACGAGACCTTGCGCGTGATATTTGTTGTGCCAATCCCTCAAACTAGGGATTTTGTTGCGACAGTTGATTCAGCCGAACGTCCAAAACTCGACGACGACGACATGACCGCGCAGGTCGTTCGGCGCGAGCGGCGCAGAATTCAGCCAGGTATTGCTCGCAATCTCCGGTGCGAGTGGTCCGCGCGGGGCAGCGGTGGGTGCGATTGGTTTTGCTTTCGCAACATCCTCGGTCGCTGACCTGCGCCAGGCTTGCCACGCGCCCGCGCCGAACAAGAGCGCGACGACGACGAGCGCGAGCAGGATCGCGGTTTTCATATTTTTCGCTCCTGACAGTTGATATAATTGTTCCTAGTTTACGCGCTTGCTCTTTCTGGTCACTTACCAAATTCTTAACAGTTTCTTAAGCGTTTCGTTAGCGCAAAGCAAGAATTCCCGACTAAAATACAACTATGAGTAGCGAACGCATTCTCGTCGTAGACGACGAACCCCAAGTTGTCGAAGTTCTGCGGCTTTACCTCACGCGCGATGGATTTCGCGTGCAGACCGCGCGCGATGGACAAGCCGCGCTCGACGCGTTTTACGCGCAACCACCGGACTTGATCGTGCTCGATTTGATGCTGCCCAAAGTGGATGGTCTCGACGTGTTCAAGCGCATTCGCGCGAAACACGCAACGCCGATCATTATGCTGACCGCGAAAGGCGACGAACTGGATCGCTTGCTCGGACTCGAACTCGGCGCGGACGATTACATCGTCAAGCCGTTCAGCCCGCGCGAAGTCGTCGCGCGCGTCAAGAACGTGTTGCGCCGAGTAACGACTCCGCCGGACAATGGCGCGGGTAAAACGATTGCCTTGGGCGATTTGCGGATTGACCCGACGACGCGCCTCGTCCAAGTGAATGATCGCGCGGTGGACGTGACGAGCAAGGAATTCGATCTACTCTATTTTCTCGCGCAACATCCGGGGCAAGTGTTCACGCGCGCGCAGCTGCTCGACAAGGTGTGGGGGTACGAGTTCTTTGGCGATGCGAGCACCGTGACGGTTCACGTGCGGCGACTGCGCGAAAAAATCGAAGCGGACGCGGCGAACCCGTGTTACCTGGCAACCGTGTGGGGCGTCGGCTACAAGTTTGAGAGCGGTAAGCGGTAAGAATACGCAATACGCAATACTGTGCAGGGTTTTGTCATTGTCATTTCGACGAGCGGTTATTGCGAGGAGAAATCTCTGTTCGCGCAGCAAAAAGATTTCTCGCTTCGCTCGAAATGACAGACAGGTGCGACTTTGACAAAGCCCTGCAATACGGTGTGATGCGTATTGCGTATTGCGTAAAGAGGTTGGATGCTGTTCGTCGTCTTGTGGATTCTCGCGCCGGTCGGCGCGCTGGCGCTCGCGGCGTTTTGGCTCGGCGCGTCGCGCGACGATTTGATTTTTCTCGCGCAAATTTTTCTCGTTTCCGAAACGGTGTCGCTCGCGCTCGGCTGGGCGGCGTACCGCGTTGGCTTGCGCCTGGGTATCGCGAGTGTGCAATTAAAGATCGCGCTGACATTCGCGCTGGGTCTTGGCGTGACGCTCCTCAACATCTTGTTCGCTTCGATGCCGATGTTTCTCTCCGCGCACGACAGTGGGTTGTTGATCGTGCTCCTTTTTTTCGCGACGTTTGTCGCGCTGGGATTCGGTCAATTGATGGCGCGCTCGATCACCGGCAGTCTCGCGCAGCTCGCGGACAGCGCCGAGAACATCGCGGCGGGCGATTGGACGACGCGCGCGCGCGTGCAATCGCGCGATGAAGTCGAGCAGGTTGCGGACGCGTTCAATCGCATGGCGCAACAACTCGGCGCGATGCAGGCGCGCGAAAAGGAACTCGAACTCGCGCGGCGCGCGCTCGTCGCCGCGGTATCGCACGATTTACGCACGCCGCTCACCTCGCTCCGCGCGATGATCGAGGCGATCAACGACGGCGTGGTGACGGAACCGGAAACGGTCAAGCATTATTTGATGCTCGCGCAAAACGAGATTCAGAGTTTGTCGCGTTTGGTGGACGATCTGTTCGAGTTGACGCAACTCGACGCGGGCGCGCTGAATTGGACCACGGAACCTGGTTCGTTGCGCGATTTAATTTCGGACACGTTGGAGACGATGCAAGCGCAAGCCGCGCTCAAGCAAGTCACGCTGTCAGGTCAAGTGGATGCGTCGGTTGATCCCGTACCGATCAACGCGCTCAAGATGCAACGCGTGTTGTCGAATCTGTTGCAGAACGCGATTCGACATACGCCGGCGGGTGGCGCGGTTTCGGTGTGTGCGCGCGTGCGCGACCAGTGTGTCCAGGTCGAAATCGCGGACACCGGCGAAGGCATCGCGCCGAACGACCTCCCGCACATTTTCGAGCCGTTCTATCGCGGCGAAAAATCGCGCGCGCGCGATGGAAGCGGCGCGGGGCTGGGTCTCGCGATCGCGCGCGGCATTGTCGAGACGCACGGCGGAACGATTCGCGCGGAAAGCGAAGCGGGCAAAGGCAGTCGTTTTGTGTTTACGCTACCCAAATGAAATGTGAGCAAATCCGATGAATAAAAAATTGACGCGCCGCGATTTTGTGCGGCTGTTGGTATTGAGCGCCGGCGGCGCGGCGCTTGCCGCATGCCAACGCGCGACCGAGCCAATCGCGACGGCGACGCGTGCGCCGGAACCTATCGCACTGCCGACGCGCGCCGCGCCCACGCCGGAAATCGCGCGTGCAACCGCGACGCCAGTCGCATCGCCAGTTATGCCCACAGTTGTTTCGCCGCCGAGCGTGACTCCTGCCACGCGCTCAGTCCCGATTACGCCGATCAAGGAATTCTACACCGTGTCGTACGGACAAGATCCGTTCCAAGTTCCGAAAGATTGGGAACTCGCGATTACCGGTCTGGTGGATAAACCACTCGCGCTTTCGCTCGACGACATCAAGGCGATGCCGGCAGTGACCGAGATGCGAACGCTTGAGTGTATCTCGAACTCGGTGGGCGGTGAATTGATTTCGAACGGCGTGTGGAAAGGCGTGCGCTTGAAAGATGTGCTCGCGCGAGCCGGCGTCAAGCCGAGCGCGCAGTACATCAAACTCGAAGCGTACGACGGTTTGGACACCGGCATTCCGCTCGACCTGGGAATGCACGCGAACGCGTTACTCGTCTACGAAATGAACGGCGAACCTTTGCCGATTGCGCACGGCGCGCCGTTGCGTTGTTTGTTTCCGGGACGGTATGGAATGAAGCAACCCAAATGGATTCAAACGATCACCCTCGTGGACAGTTTGTATCGCGGGTATTGGGAAAAGCAAGGTTGGTCGAACGACGCGTTCATTCTGCCCAACTCGCGGATTGACGATCCGCAAGACAACGCGATTGTCACGACGCCGACGATCACACTTTCGGGCATTGCGTTCAGCGGCGAGGAGGGTATCGCGAAAATTGAGATCGTGTGGAATGATCGGAGTGATTGGCAGGAAACCAGGTTGACGCGTGGACCGTCGCCGTACGTGTGGACGATTTGGGAGTGGACGGGTCCTGCACCCAAACCGGGCAAACACCAGTTGTCTGTGCGCGTGACGACCAATTCCGGCAAGGCGCAAACGCGCTCGGAACAAGCAAGCATGTTCGGCGAAGCATTTCCGAACGGCACGGACAAGACGCACTCGATTGTGATCGAGTTTCGCGGATAGAAAATTCCGGGGGAGCAGGGGCGCAGAGGAGCAATAAGAATTTCTCCCCTGCTCCTCTGCGCCCCTGCTCCTCTGCATTTGATCTGTATGCAATCTACTCGTTGGAGATTTCTCGCGCTCGGTGTGGTTGCTGGTATTGCCGCGCTCGCCGTCTCGGTGGGCTGGGTATCGTATCAAGAACAGGACAATCGTTTCTGCGCGTCGTGCCATACGCAACCTGAAGTCGAGTACGTCACGCGTTATGCGCGCGCCGAGCAACGACCGGCAGACGACCTCGCCGCGTTTCACCATCGCAAAGACCAAGTGCGGTGCATTGATTGTCACGTCGGCGAAGGATTCGATGGACGCGCGGTCGTCGTCGCGTTTGCCGGGTGGAACGCGCTCAAGCATTACACCGGCAGCGCACAACAACCGGCGAAAATTATCGTGCCGCTCCAAAACGAGGCGTGCATCAAGTGTCACCTCGACGCGCTCAAGCGACCTGGGTTCGAGAATCACATGCACAACAAGTACTATGACCCCCAGGAATCGCCGCCGTTTCTCCGGTGTACCGATTGTCACCTCGCGCATCGCCCGGGCGACGAACGCACGCGCTTTCAATTTCGCGATGCGATCTATCCCCAGTGCGAAGAATGCCACGTCAAGATGGCGCGGGGTCCGCGCGGGCTAAAGTGAGAATTTGCGATTCTTGATGTACGATTTATCGGTCACTTGCTGAAATCTGTGTAATCCCCTGCAACTTTTTCTCGCCTCCTGCATTAGTATAGTATGGTGATTGTTACGACGCGTTATGTTTCACAAAGCAACAATGGATTTATGGATCTTGAAACAGAAAAACGCTTGATTGAAGATGCCAAAAGCAACCCGCTTGCGTTTGGTGAACTTTACGATATCTATTACCCCCCAATCTCCAATTATCTTCTTCACCGCTTGCCCCGCGCCGAAGTCGCGCAAGACATCGCCTCCGAAGTCTTCTTCAAAGCGATGACCAAGCTGCGCACGTTTTCCTGGCGCAACCTCTCTTTTTCTTCGTGGCTCTACAAGATCGCGAACAACGAAATCAAGATGTATTACCGAAGAAAGGAACGGAGTTTCTTTTCTCTGGATTTTCTTTTTGACCAGCAAAATTTCGAATTGCCTGACTCGTCGGATATCGAACAGGACTGGATCGCGGCGGAAGAAGAACTAGCGCGGAACGAAAAGTTCAAACAAGCTCAAAAGCATCTTCTCGCGCTTCCACTGATCTATCAAGAAGTTCTTGCTCTGCGTTTCTTTGAAGGGAAGAGTCTGGCGGAAATTAGCGAGATCACCGGTAAGAATCTGAACACGGTCAAGTCTCTGCTTTCCCGCGGGACCGAACAAGTGCGAATACGAATGACCCGGCGAAATGGGAGTGAACCATAGTTCTTGGACGCGCAACCTTTTTAGCCAGTCCGCATTATCCAAGTAGGGGACCCTATGAAACCGAAAACGACTAACGGCGTTTTGGAAGCAATCGAGATTCAACCGGTTGATATGCAACATCATCGTGCGGAGTTGCGACGCGCCTTGCTCGCTTCACCGTATTGGCAGAAACCAAACCCAGGTTTATTCTCGAAAGGAAAAGAAACAATGCTTAGGAGAACATTTATCGCGGCGGGAGCCGCTTTGAGTATCGCGGTGATCGCGCTCGTGTTCGGAATGATTTTTATGCCGACCAGTACGAACACCGCCTACGCGGCAGAAATCGCGCAAAAAAGTTACCAAGCTGTGAACGCATTACCACCGGAACAACAGGGCGAAGTTGGAAGAAAACTACAGGTCAGCGATCCAAAGGAGTTGCTGGAAAAAGCGAAAAACGCCAAGGACCTCAAGGCGCTCACGTATGACCAATTCGCGAGTCAGCATCCGGTACCACCGGATGAAATCGCCAACTTGCGCCGTCTAACTTTCCTGCAATTCACCGATGCGGATGGGAGTCAATTCGTGCTCGGCATTGACCCGAGTACCAATTTACCGTCATTCGTTGTGGTGGGATGGGGAAACCCAGGATCATCGAAACCCGACAAGCCGATGCATCGCAGCGTCAATTCTGATTCGTCGAAGGATGACGGCAGTAAGCGTCTCAGTTTCCAATCGCTGGAAAATGGTGTTCAAGTGGAGGGTACGATTGCCGCTGATGGCAAAGCAACCTTCAGCGTCAACGGCAAAAAATATGCCGCACCCCCAGATACTCAATTCTCGCTGGAGGAGCCACCGTCGGTAAAGATCGTGGGGAACGACGTGTACGTCAATGGTATAAAACTAGCCCCAGAGAATTAGTCGAGTCCGACGGGTAACGGTCAAACCAGGAGTTCAAAAAGCCGCCTTGTATAAAGGCGGCTTTTTGGTTCATCAAATCCCTTTCGCGATGCGATCTATCCCCAGTGCGAAGAATGCCACGTCAAGATGGCGCGCGGACCGCGCGGACTCAAATGAGGATTTGCGATTTTTGGTTTTTGATTTATGATTGGGCTGTCAACGAAATCAAAAATCGAAAATCGCCAATGAAACTCATCTCCAATTTTACCCACGCTCCCGGTGTTCACTGCGGCTCGACCGCGCTCGGCGATCTCGCGCGTTACCAGGGACTCGCGTTGAGCGAGGCGATGTGTTTTGGTCTAGGCAGCGGCTTGGGGTTTGCGTATTTCCCCAACACGCGCAGCTCGCCCTCGCGCCTATTTCACGGACGCACCCTCACACTCGAACAGGATTTTTGCGCGCACCTGGGCTTGGATTACGAAACCGGCGCGGAGAAAGTTCCGGCGATGCTGTGGCAGATCGCCCGCGCGTGGGTGGACGCCGATACGCCCGTGTTGCTCGCGGTCGAGTTGAATCAGTTGCCGTACTATCAAACGCGCACTTCGTTTCCGGGACATCGAGTTGTGCTCGCCGGGTATGACGATGCGCGCGCTACCGCGTTTCTTGCCGACACGCATTTCCCCGGCTTGCAACCCATCGCGTACGACGCGCTGCTTGCCGCACTCGACATACGCGCCGGGACGTTTCCCGCGCGCGACACCTGGCTGGCGATCCGCCCGGTGCGTCCGCGTGTGCCGCTCGTGGATGCCACGCGCGCGGCGTTGCGCGATAACGCGCGCGCGATGAATCTCGACCGCGCGCCGCACCTCGCGATCATGGGCATGGAAACATTGGCGGAGGATTTCGAAAATTGGGCGGACGCGCCGGACTGGGAGTGGTGCGCGCGGTTCGGTTATCAGATCATCGAAAAGCGTGGGACGGGCGGCGGCGCATTTCGCAAACTTTACGCCGCGTATCTGCGTGAGGCGGAAGCGCGCGACGACGCGTTGCGCGCCGCGCGCCTCGCCGAGACGATGGCTGAACTCGCGGACGAGTGGACGGCGTTCGCCGCAGTGCTCAAACGTGTGTCGGAAGAAAAGGAGCGCGCGTTGTTTGCCGATGCCAGCCGCGCGATCCGGCGACTCGCGCTGCGCGAGGAACATTTCTGGGGACGCGTGATGGATTTGACCGCGTGAGCGAAGAAAAAAGATTCCCGGCTCAAGTGCTTGCCGGCAGTATCGCGACGATCCTTTTCCTCGCGCTCGCGTTCTCCGCGCGCGCGCAATCGCCAACCGCGCACATCACCGGCGTCGTCCTCGACGCGCAGACCGGTGCGCCGGTTGCGAACGCGCGCGTGAATGCCGCCGGCGCGGAAACCTTCACCGACTCGCGCGGCGCGTTTACGTTGGCGAATCTTGCCATCGCAGCACCGTACGAGTTGGCGACGATTCGCGTGACTGCGCCGGGCTATGGTGGGTGGACGATGCGCGACGCCTTACTTTATCCTGGTGTGACGCGCACACTAACAATTCATCTCGGTTTGGAAGATGAAACGATTGTCGCCGGCTTGCCGCGCGCGCTGACCAGTGATCAGCCGTTCGATTGGCGTGGGAATTCGCCGCGCGTGCCGCGCTATTATTCCAACGACATTCTGCCGTTAACCATCAAAGTTGGCATCACCGATTATGCTCATTGCGGTGATTGGGTCAGCGCGGGCATGCCCGTGAAACGCGTGGATGTGATAGATTTCAAAACGTACGTGAAGAATGTTTTGCCGAACGAGTGGTACGCGGCGTGGGGAAACGATGCGCCGAATTCGCTCCGCGCGGGCGCGCTGGCGATCAAATCGTTCGCGTGGTGGCGCGTCAACCTGGGCGGCGTGCGCCCGCTCGGCGCGGAAGTCGTGGACAATACGTGCGACCAACGGTACATCCCCAACACGAACGATCCGCGCACCGATGCCGCCGTGGACGAAACCTGGGATTACTTGATGCGGCGCAACGCCCAGGTCATCGAGATTCATTATCTCGCCACCGTCGCGCAGTGCCAGACGTCGCCGTACCAACCGTGCATGCCGCAGTGGGGCACGTACTACGACGCGTTAGATGGAATGGACTGGCGCGCCATCGCGCATCGTTACTATGACCCAGTCGCCATTTCACCAGAGTGGTCTTTTTTCCCGATCATTCAAAAATAAAAAACCGCTCGCATCAAGAGCGGACCTGTGGCAATTGGAAATTGCCCCGCGGGAGCCATTGGCTGGTCGCCCGCCCCCACTCCGCTTCGCTAAGGGGCTATAGTGCGCGGGCGAAAGCGCGTCCGCGCAGGCGGACGCGCGGTGGAACCCCCGGAGAGGCGATTTCAATCGCCCCAGTTTTTTTTCGCCACGCGATACACCTCGCGCACCGTTGCGACATTCATCCCGGCGACCAAGCCGCCGCACGAACCCAGGATGAAACGCCGTCCATCGCCGGACAGACGCGCGATGAGTGCGCGAATATCGTCGTCCGCGCGCGGCGCGCTGAGAAAATCGAAACTCAGGTTGCCCCACAGCGTCAGCGCCGCGCCCACGCGCGCGCGCGTCGCGACCACGTCCATCCCCGCGCCCGGTTCCAAGCCCTGCAAGCCGTCGAGTCCACACGCGACCAAATCGTCGAGCACTGCGTTGAGATTTCCGTCCGAGTGATAGAACACCGCAAGCCCTGCCGCGCGAATTTCGCGCGCGAGCCACGCGACCGCTTGCCAGTACAACTCGCGTAGTTGCGCCGGCGCGATGTACGTTTGACTGCCGTAGGCAATGTCCTCGCCCAGCACGACGCCATCCGCACCGGCATCACGAATCGCGCGCGCGATCACGCGCGCGTCTTCTGCCCCGCGTTGAAACCACTCGCGCGCCAGTTCCGGCGCGCCGTGAATCGCGTGCATCGTTTCGTTGAAACCGTGTTGGCGAATCGCCGCGCTAAAAGGTCCGTCCATCACGGCGACGATAAAGTGCGATTCCGCCGCGCGCCAACGCGCGACATGTTCGAGCGCGCGGTCGGCGTCGGGTTGTTCGAGCGCGCCCCAGCCCTCGCTGAACGCGACGGGCGCGATGTCGAGATCGAGTTGCGCGATCACCGCGCGCTGCTGTTCCCACGCAATCGGCGCGTCGGCATCTAACGTGCGGAACGCGCGCGTGAAATCATCGGCGATGAAAAATTCGCCGCGCGCGAGTCGGTCGGTTAGTTCGCCGCGTAGTGCGCGCGTGATTCGTTCGCGTCCGTTCATTTGAAACAACGCATCATTTGCTTGTGGAGATGTCCGTTCGTCGCGACATAGGATTGCGAATGCACCGTCCACGCGTCGCCGGCCGGCGTAGTCACGCGTCCGCCGGCTTCTTCGACGATCAACGCGGCGGCGGCGACATCCCAGGATGAGAGCGACAAGTGAAAGTACGTGCTCAAGCGTCCCGCCGCGATGTAACAGAGCGACAGCGCGGCGCTGCCGAGCGCGCGTCCGCTCATCGCACGGACGACCGTGCGTTTGAACACATCGGCGGTGCGTCGGCGAATTGCCGCGGCGCGCGCCCACTCGGTCGCGGCGATGCCTTCTTCGAACACGCGCGTGTCGGTCACGCGAATCGGTTTGCCGTTCAACGTCGCGCCCTTTCCGCGCGCGGCGGCGAATAACTCGCCGCGCAGTGGATCATAGACCGCGCCGAGTTCCACGCGATCCGCGTGGAACAGCGCGAGCGAGGTCGAAAAGAACGGAACGCGGTGCGCGTAATTCGTCGTGCCGTCGAGCGGATCGGCGATCCACAGGTAGATTCCGTTTTCCGCGCGTGCGTTCGCCCACAGTTGCTCGCGCGTCTCTGCCGAATCTTCTTCCGACAGAAACGCATCGTTGGGAAATTGCGCGTGAATGATTTGACGCAACGCGTGATCGGCGGCGTAATCCGCGTCGGTCACAATGTCGCGTCTGCCTTTCAATTTGATCTCGCGCGGGTGCTCGAATTTTTCGCGCAGAACCTTGCCCGCCGCGCGCGCGGCGCGGCGAGCGATTTGATAACGCGTGGACATGGTTGTTCCTTTGACGAACGACCGCTGACCACTGACCGCCGACCGCTTTTGTTTTGGCGGCGGTTTGTGGTCAGCGGTCAACTCATTTGGATTAATTGCTTCAGGGAGTCTGCCCCAGCAAACGATTAACGCGCGTCGTCGCGCGTGTCAACGCGCTGGCGATATCGGCGGTCTGCGCGACGCTCGTCCACAGTTCGACGATGGCGGCGTCAATCCACAGCGCGTCTTTGACCGTCGGCGCGGCGCGCAGCGCGGGCAGTGGATCGTGCCACGCTCCGCGCAACAAGACGAGATTCGGGTCGGTTGCAAGCGACGCGCGCGCGGACAAACGCGTCGGCAACGCGTAGGTGGCTTGCGTCCAGCGCGTGGCTTGCGCCGGTTGCACAAGCCAGCGCGCGAATTGCCACGCCGCGCGCACGCGTTCATCCGACGCTTTGAACACCGCGATCTGCGAGCCAAAGACCACGCCGACCGGGCGCGTCGGGTCGGTTTGCGGTACGGGCGCGATGCCGAACCCAAACGTCGCGTGTGTGCGCGCGAGCGCATCGGACAACCCAGGCAGTTGATCGGTCGTGACGAACAAGAACGTGGCGCGCCCTTGTGCGAACTCGTCGAACGCCGCCGCTTCGGTTTCGACGAACGTTGCCGCGCCGCCGCGATTCAACGCGACGATCATTTGCAAAACCGACATGCCCGCCGCGTCGCCGAACTGGGCTTGCGTTAGCGCAGCGTTGAGTACGCTGCCGCCGCGACCCAGGATCAGCGCGTCGAATACGCGCGCGTCTGGTTTCATCGTCCAGCCGTGCGCGTTCGCACGCGTCGTGGCGCGCGCGGCGGCGCTGAACTGATCCCACGTGCGCGGCGCGTCCGCACGCGCGGCGACGAGCAAATTCGCGTTGTAGCACAGCACGACGGTGCGCGCGTCGAAAGCAAAGGCGCGGAGTTGATTCGATGCGCGTCCGGCGTCGAGCAAGCCGGGGATGAGATCGGCGCGTTCGTTTTCGCTCAACCCAATCCTGGGATCGTTCAGCCATCCATCGAGCGGCGCGAGCGCGTCGCGGCGCGCAAACTCGGCAACCGTGCGGTCGCTGGCGATGATGAAATCGGGTAATTGGTTCAGCGCCATCGCGGCGATACCTTGCCGCAATAGATCGCCGTCATTCGGTCTGGCTTCGCCGCGCACGACGATGCCTGGATTCGCCTTGTGAAAATCATCGGCGAACGCGTCGAGCGTTGCGGCGGCGACGCCGGTTTGCGCGTGCCAAAACGTGAGCGTGAGTGCCTCGTTCGTCGGCGCGGCGACCGGCGTGACACTGTTGCACGCGCTTGCGGCGATGAGTGTGACCGCGCTCCACGCGCGGAGATGTCGAGTGAAGAACTGTGGAAACATCGGGTTAGAAGGAAAACTAGGGAAATAAGGATAATGCGCGAAACAGAGATTCCTATTTACCGGTTTGCCTGATCCTCCAGGGTCGCGCGCAAAATGCTCGCGATGTCGAGCGCGGCGTGCGGACGCGCGAGTTCACGCGCGCGCGCGGCAAAACGCGTCAAGGTGTCGTTGCCCGGCGCGAGCCATTCGCGGAGCGTGCGCGCAATGTCCGATGGCTCGCGGCGCAACACGCCTACCTCGCTCCGCTCGACAAAGGTCACGTTGCCTTCTTCCTGCCCCGGCAAAAACCCGCTCAGTAAAATCGGCAAGCCGCACGCGACGGCTTCCATGATCGTGCCCGGTCCGGCTTTGGTGATAATCACGTCGGACGCGCGCATCCAGTCCGGCATGTTCGTAACGAACCCTTGGAGCGAAACGGGAATTTGCCACGACGCGTCTTGCAATTGTTTCAACAACGGTTTGTTGCGTCCGGCGATGACCGCAAGTTGCGCCGGCAATTTCGCGTCGTTCAGCGCGCGCGCGATCGGAAAAAGCGGTCCCATGCCCTCGCCGCCGCCGACGAGCAGAATCGTCCGGCGATTCGCGTCCAGACCCAGTTTCGCGCGCAGGTCGCGTTGATCGTGATCGTTCGCAAGAAATTTCAAACTGACCGGCAAACCGGTGAGCCGCAATTTTTCCGGCGGAATGCCTTCGGTTCGCGCAAATTCGTACGCGCCTTGCGTGGGCGCGATGATCAAGTCTGCCTCGCGGTCGAGCCACAAACGATGAATGCTGAATAGATCGGTGATGACCACGACGAACGGCGCGTGCGAACCGAGCGCGCGCAGCACGCGGCGCGGAATCGTTGTGAGGAGCGGATGCACGCTGACGACGAGATCGGGCGCGGCTTGTTGCAAGAGCGGTCGCATCTTGCGTGTCAGGACGCGCTTGAGCACGCGGAGCGACGTTGGCGCGATGCGGTTGCTCACGTTGAACAACGCGCCCCATGCCGGTTCGGCGTACGTCGTCATCGGCAAGTACCAATCGGCGGCTTGGTTGAAGGGAAACCGCGCGCCGTGTTTGATGCCGTCGAGCAGAGTCACCTCGTACTGCGCGGCGAAATCGCGCGCAAAGACACTGGCAATGGCTTCGGCGGCGCTGCGATGTCCGCCGCCGGTGTCGGACATTAGAATAAGAATGCGTTGTTTAGATTGCATCACGGTTGTTTCGGAGTGGAACTGGGAGGATGAATGGGCGCGGCGTGGCGCAAACGCGCGTGGCGCGTTGCCCACATCATCCACGCGAGATTGAGCGCGGCGAGCAGAACGACGAGTCCCGCGACCGCAAAGGTGACGTGCGGAATTCCATAGATGTCGGCGAGATTACCGATAAACAACATCGGCGGAATTCCCAGCGCGTTCGAGATGGTGAATTGCACCGCCATCACGCGCCCGCGCACATCGTTATGCGTGCGTTCTTGCACGACGGTCTGCGCGGGAATGTTGATCGCCGCCATTGCGATGCCGGTTAACAAGGCGAACAGCATCACAAAGCCGGCGGTGCTTGGCACGAGTTCGGGATGCAAGTGAAAGAGCGGCACTTGGTCCGCGCCGCCGCCGCCCGCCCAACCGAGTCCCGTCAGCGCGAGCGCGAGCGCGAACATGCCGATGCTCGCCAACACTTCGCGCGAAACGAAATGACCGAACCGCCCGACGAGAATGCTCGCGAGCAACATGCCGACGCCGGCGGGCCAGAACACGTAAATGGAATCCTCGGCGCTGAGACCCAGGACGCGCGCGGCATACCCCGGCGCGAGCATCGTCATCACCATCACGAGCATCGAGATGAGCGACAGTTGCAACAGCGCGGTGAAAATCGCGCGATGGCTCATCGCAAAGCGCCAACCCTCGCGAATTTCATTCCACGCGTGTTGCAATTCCGATACGCCATCTAATTTGCCGGCGCGCGTGACGTGGTCGCGCGGGATGAGCGCGACGCAGATCGTCGCGATGAGGTACATCGCGACGGCGACCCACAGCGAGCCGACGATGCCGATCGTTTTGATGCCGAGCGGCGCGAGAATGATCAAGCCGAGAATCTGCGACGCGGTGAAGGTGATCGTGAACAGCGAGTTGGCGGGCAGGAGATTTTCCGAGCGGACGAGGAGTGGGATCATCGCGCCTTCGGCGGGCGCAAAGAATTGACCGATGGCGGAGATGACGAACACGAGCACATAGATTGCGGCGAGAAAAAACGCTTCGTTGAGTTTTTGTCCGGGCAATTGCGCGGCGAGCAGCGCGAGCGCCGTGCCGGTCACCACGCGCAATCCATTCGACGCGACCATGATCCATTTTTTCGGTACGCGGTCTACGATCAAACCCGCCAGCGCGCTAAGCAGTACCGCCGGCAGACTGAACGCGAGGATCACCGCGGCGAGATGAGCGCTCGACCCGGTCACCTGCTCGATCAAAATGAGTTGCAGAAAGAACGCGCCGTTGAGCGCGGTGTTCGACGTGATCTGCGCGATCCACATCGCGACGAACTTGCGATTGCGGAGCAGGGCAGTGTAGCCGCGGGGATTGAGAGTGTCCATACGTAGCATCCAGTATCCAGTGTCCAGTGTTCAGTATTCAGGTCATCCGTGTCAATCTTCTGACTACTGAATACCGAATACTGATTACTGATTACTGGCATCGCCTCGTTTGACGAATGTCTTGACGCGTTTTTCGAGTTCACTGCGGGGCAAAAGCACGCGGCGTCCGCACGTCGCGCAGACCAAGCCAATGTCCGCGCCGAGCCGGACGATTTGCCATTCGTAGCCGCCGCACGGATGCGGTTTTCGCAGTCGCACGACGTCGCCCAATTGAAATTCCAGCACCATCTCGGCGCGGATTATAGCACGAATCGCGCTGAGAGCGAAACGGACGCGCGTTTTGACAATTCGAGAGTCGGAGTGTATATTCTTTTTGCACACGTTTGCATAAAATTACCGCTGGATGAAGGAAATGAGTGATTCGTTTGATGTATTGATGTTCGGGCATGTTGCCAAAGACCGCAACGTCGTGGATGGTCGCGGCGAGATTCAATCCGGGGGCGGCGTGTATTTCGGCAGCGTCGTTCTGCGCCGGCTGGGGTTGGATGTCGGCGTCGTCACGCGTTTGCATCCGGATGATTTTCCACGACTCGGTGAACTGGAACGCGAAGGGATTCGCGTGTTTGCGAGCGCCGCGTCACAAACGACCGGCATCGAGAACACGTACAACTCGGCGGATATGGAACGACGGATTTGCAAGCCGCTCGGTTTTGCCGGGGCGATTCGCGTGAACGAAATTCCGAAAACGCCGGCGCGGTTGTACGCGATCACGCCGATCATCGCGGGCGAAGTGGAATTGCCGGTGATCGTCGCGCTCGCGGCGCGCGGTCCGGTCGCGCTCGACGTGCAGGGGTTCGTGCGCGTGCACGAAGGGGATGCGCTCGTGTTTCGTCATTCCGACGAACTGAACGAGGGATTGCGCCACGTGACCTACCTCAAAGTAGATCGCGCGGAAGCGGAACTTTTGACCGGCGAAACCGATCTCGCGCTTGCCGCGCACAAATTGCGCGACCTGGGTCCGCGCGAAATCGTGTTGACGCAATCCTCCGGCGTGACCGTGTTCGCGAATGGGCAGGTGCACACTGCGCCGTTCACGCCGCGTTCGCTCGCCGGACGCACCGGGCGCGGGGATACGTGCTTTGCGACGTACCTCGGCAAACGTTTGAGCGCGTCGGCGGAGGAAGCATGTCGGTGGGCGGGCGCGGTCACCACGCTCAAACAAGAAATTTCCGGACCCTGGCGCGGCTCGCTCGCCGACGCGCAAGCGTTGATCGAGCAACGCACGTACTCGTAGAGCAAATTTCTAATTTGCCCTACATCTCTGGCAGACATCGGGCAATTTAGAAAATTGCCCCACTTTTACTGGAGGTCAACGATGACAATTAACTTAGGTGTTCTCGGCGCGGGACGCATCGGACGCGTGCATGCGGAAAATCTCGCGTACCGCATTCCCGGCGTCAAACTGCTTGCGGTCGCCGACGTGATTCCGGACGCGGCGAAAAAACTCGCGGCAGACCTGGATATTCCGTCCGCGTTCGACAACCCGCGTCCGATTCTCGACGATAAAGAGATCGACGCGGTGGTGATCTGCACGAGCACCGACACGCACGCGCAGTTGATCGAGGATGCGGCGCGCGCGGGCAAACACATCTTTTGCGAGAAACCGATCGCGCTCGATCTTGCCAAGATTGATCGCGCGCTCGTGGCAGTGCAACGCGCCGGCATCAAGATGCAACTCGGTTTCAATCGCCGGTTCGATCCCAGCTTCAAACGCGTGCGCGATCTGGTCGCAGCCGGCGGCATCGGCACGCCGCACATTTTGCGGATCACGAGTCGCGATCCCGCGCCGCCGCCCATCGCGTATGTAAAAGTGTCGGGCGGAATTTTTCTCGACATGACGATTCACGATTTCGATATGGCGCGCTTTTTACTCGGCGAGGTTGAATCGGTGTACGCGGCGGGCGGCGTGCTCGTAGACCCAGCCATCGGCGAAGCGGGCGACCTTGACACCGCCGTCATCACGCTGCAATTTGCGAACGGCGCGATCGGCGTGATTGACAATAGCCGCAAAGCAGTTTACGGGTACGACCAACGCATCGAGGTATTTGGTTCGGCGGGCGTCGCGATGGCGAACAACCAAACGCCGGACACGGTCGTGACGAGCGACCTGGTCGGCGTGCATTCCGCGAAACCGTTGCACTTTTTCGTCGAGCGGTACGCGGACGCGTACGTCGCAGAGATGTCCGAGTTTATCGCGTGCTTGCGCGAAAATAAAACACCCGCGGTGACGGGTGTAGACGGACGCGTGCCCGTGGTGATGGGCTACGCGGCGCAAAAATCGTACAGAGAAAAACGACCGGTCAAGTTGAGCGAGATTGGATGAAAAAACAGTAGAGACGTTCCATGGAACGTCTCTACTGTTTTTTACGTCATCTTGACGACGACATCGCTGATGATGTTCGCCGCTTCATCGCCGCGATCTGCCGCATTCGACAAGTGGCGATAAATCTCGCGCAGTTTCAACGCCTCGACGATGTGATCCACTTCGGCGGGACCGTTGAACAGATCGGCGAGCGCCTCGCGGTACACGCTCTCGACGCGATTCTCCAATGCCTTGGCGCGCTGGGCGTGATCGGCGGCGACGTTCGGGTGATCCTTCAAACGTTGCATCGCGAGAAAGACCTCGTTCGCGCCATCGCGCAAGAGCGACACGATTTGTTGAATGTGCGTGTTCGGCTTGACGTGCAAAACGGTCATCTCGTCTACAGTCGAGTACGCGTAATCGAGAATGTCGTCAATCGCGCGCGAGAGCGCGAAAATATCTTCGCGATCCATCGGCGTGACGAACGTGCGATTGAGTTCATCCACCAAGATGCGGCGCACCTCGTCCGCTTCTTTTTCGAGTCGCCGCACATTTTCGGCGGCGTTCCCATCGCACGTGCGCGTGTACTCCAACAGCGCATCGAGTCCGCGCACCGCGTATTCGGACTGTTGAATCAACAGACGCACAAAATTGTCTTGCCGTGGTTTAGTCAGTTTGTCTAGCCAGCTCATATCCAATTCCTCAATAGAGCGGCAAAAATTGCCGCGAGAATCGCCGCGACCGGAATCGTCGTCAGCCACGCGATGACGATTTGCTGGGCGGTACCCCAGCGCACTTTCGAGAATCGCTCGGCTGACCCGATGCCCATAATCGCGGAACTAACGACCTGGGTCGTGCTCACCGGTCCGCCCAGCAATGCCGCGCTCAGAATCACACCGGCGGACGTGATTTGGGTGTTGAATCCATGCACCGGGCGAACCTTAAAGAATTTGCTTCCCAACGTTTTGATCAAGCGCCACCCGCCCGTCCAGGTGCCCAACGCGATCGCCGCCGCGCTGAGAAAGATGACCCACAGCGGAACTTGAAAGGAATCAATCGCGCCGGCGGAAACCAAACCCAGCGTGATCACGCCCATCGTCTTTTGCGCGTCGTTCGTGCCATGCGACAGCGCCAACAAAATCGCCGTCGCAATTTGCATCCGTTTGAAAAAGGTGTTGATCGAAGGCGATGCGCCGCGCGCGAGATAAAGCACCACGCGCATTACGATAAACCCGCCCACAAAACCAATGACCGGCGAAATCGCGAGCGCCGTGATGACTTTGAGCAAGCCGGCAAGTTTGACCACTTGAAAACCGCTCTCAACGACCGCCGCGCCGATCAAGCCGCCGACGAGCGCGTGGGATGAACTCGAGGGAATGCCAAACCACCAGGTCATCAGGTTCCAAATAATCGCGGCAAGCAGCGCCGCCATGACCACCGAGAGTTTGATCTGGTCGTCATTCAAGATTTCGTGTCCCAGCGTTGTGGCGACCGCGACGCCGAAGAGAAACGGACCGATGAAATGCGCGATGGCGGTGATGGCGAGCGCCGATTGTCCGTTCATCGCGCGTGAGGCGATCATCGTCGCGACGATGTTCGAACTATCGTGAAAGCCGTTCAGGTAATCGAACGCCAATGCGAGCGCGATTAGAATCAAGAGCGCGACCGATAATTCCGGCATACCGAGTTCTTCCTCGTTGAGGATTTTTTGCACACGTGTGCATAAATCATACCACGATTTCCCGGATAAGACAAATTTGCGGTTCGCCGTTATTTTTTTGCCGACCCTGCGCCGTTATTCGCGTTTTTCGCCGCGTCGTTGAGCGCGTCGGACGCGGCTTTACCATTCGCGACTGCGAGCATCGCGTCTGCGAGGTTCACGCGGATCGTCGCCCACGCATCGAGGTTTGGCTCGGCGCGCGCGAATTTGAGCCAGCCGAGCGCGACGCCGTACTGCAGATTCGCTTTGGCGTAATCGGCGAGCGCGGTTTGTGCGGAGGCGCGCGCGGGAAACGCGCCGGTCGCTTTTGCCCACGCAACGTTCGAGGCACTCTCCAGCATCCACGCTACAAACGCGCGCGCGGCGCGTTCGCGCGCGGGCGTCGTTTGGAGAATCGCGAGACTTGTGCCGGACGCGAGAATCACCGGGTCGCGCGTCGCGCGCGGCGAGGGCGCGATGCCCCACGCGAACGGTTTCGCCGTGTTCTTGATCGCGCGGTCGTACAACACGAGTCCGCTCGTCGTGTCGAACGTGAACGCGATTTTGCCGAGCGCGAAATCGGTCGGTTCTTGAAATGCTTTGGCGGCAAGCGCCGCCTGTTTTTTCTTGAACAGGTCGCCCAGCAGGTTCAACGCCTCCACGCCGGGCTTGGACGCGAACGTAAGCGTCTTGCCATCCGCGCTCGCGATGTCGCCGCCGCGATTGGTGAGCCAGGTTGTAAACGTCGCCGCGCTCGGATTCATCACGTAACACAGCGCGTCGGGAATTTTGGCGAGCGCGTCGCACACACGTGCAAACTCGTCCCAGGTTTCCGGCGGGCGCAGCGCGCCGGCAAGTTTGAGCAAATCCGCGTTGTAGTACAGCACATGAAGATGGCGCGCGAACGCGATGCTGAATATCGAGTTACCGAATTGTGGATAGCGATCCACGAATGCCGGGAAAATATCTTGCGCGTCACGCGCGGACAAGACATCGTCGAGCGACGCGAATGTGTTTTGCCGAATCAGCCCGGCGAGATCGTCCGGATATGCGAGTAGTATGTCCGGCGGATTGTTCGTGTTGATCGCGTTGCGCGTTTTCTGGATGAGGTCGGTGGAATCACCTTGGTACGCTTCGACCACGCGAAGGTCGGGATGCGCTCCGTTGAATTGCGCGACAAGCGCGGCGAGCGTTGCGTGATGCGCGTAGGGTTGCGCGTGCCAGAGTTGCAGCGTGACCTGGGACGGTGTAGGTGTGGGTTGAATAGTTGAATAGTTGGGTAGTTGCGCGTAAGCGGTTGGGGCGTTAGGTGGTTGCGCGTCAGCGGTTGGGGCGTTGGATGGTTGAATGGAAGGCGTATGCGCGGGTCGGGTTGGTGTGGGCGCGCACGCGGTCAGAGCGAAGATGAGCACAAGCGCGAATAAAATTTTCATCGGCATTCAAAAAGTTGGCGGGCTGATTATGTTGCAGCCCGCCAAACTATCTACGCAAGACCCAAAGGGTTCGCTCCGCGAAAATCCTTTGGGTCTGAACGATCTACTTGCCGTACTGTTCCAACTGCTTGTTGACGCGTTGCACGCCTTCTTTTGCCGCGGCTTCCGGATCGGTCGCGGTAAAATCGGGCGAAGTCTTGGCGGTGGAGACCGCGGTCAACATGTTTTGGATGAGCGCGCGTGCGCCTTGCCATGCCGGCGAGATCGGTTCGCGCACGCCCATCGGGATAAAGCCGATGGCTTTCTTAAACTGCGGCAGCACCAACGCGATGCGGGCGTTCGTGCCCTTGACCTTGTCGGCATCCATCGCGACGATTTGATCGCGCGCCGACTTGGTCGCCGGGAAGTAGGACAAGCGCAATCCGAATTCGACCAGGTTCTGCGGTTGGAGCATGAATTTCATGAACAACCATGCGCCCTTTTGTCTTTCGGGCGTCGTCTTCAAGATTGCCATGCTGGGTCCGAAAAAGTCAACGAGTTGCTTGCCTTTAGCGCCAGCCGGATACGGCGCGATGCTCCACTGGAACGGACCTTCCTTGCGACCGTTCACCCCATCTTGATAGAACGGCAAGCCGGCGGTCGAGCCGAATGTGAACGCGAGTTTGCCATTGCCAAAATCGGTCTGGTCGCCGCGTGAAGTAGTCGAAGGCGTCTTCGCCCAGCCCTTGCTCACCAAGTTCTTGAGCCACGTAAGCGATTCGATACCAGCGGCATCATCGAACGTCGCTTTCTTTTCGTCCGCGCTGGCGTACGTGCCGCCGCGACTAAAGACCCAGGAGGCGAACGTCGAAGTTTCGACGCTGGGCGAGCTGATCGCGAAGCAATAATTGTCGCCCTTGGTCACTGCCGCGCAAATTTTGTCGAAATCGTCCCAGGTCGCGGGCGGGTCGTTGAAGCCAGCTGCCTTGAGCATATCCGCGTTATAGTACAACACGCTCATCGAGCGACCCGGCGACACGCCGAGCGTCTTGCCGCCGACTTGGTCGAAGAACAATTCGCCGTTCGGCGTCTTCATCGTCATGTCCGCGAGTTGATCGGCGGTCAGACCATCTTTCGCGTCTTTGATGTAATCGTCGAGCGCGACGACGGCGGCGGACGTGTTCCAGTCGAATACATCGCCCGGGTTGCCGGTCGCGATTTCGGGCAACGCGTTCGCGGTGATCGCGGCGTTCACTTTGCGACCGATGTCGCCGGTTGTGCCTTGCATCGTCACGACGACATAGTATTGCGGATTCTTGGCGTTGAACTCATCCGCAAAGCGCTGCATCATTTCGACTTGCTCGGGTGCGCTAAAGTGGTGCCAGACATTGATGCGAACTGCGCCGGGCGCGGCAGTCACAGCGGGTGGACGCAGAGTCGCGGTCGGTGCGGGTGGCTTGGTTGCCGCGGCGGCTTGCGTTGGCGCGGTGGTTGCCGCGGGCTTGGTCGCCTCAACCGGTTTCGTTGCCGGGACAGGTGTGGGTGCGGTGGTTGCCGGCGCCACAGTTGGTTTCGGCGCATCCGTCGGTTTTGCCGCCGGCACGGCAGTGGGTGGTACCGGTGTCGGCGAAGGCGCGGCGCACGCGACGAGCGCGAATACCGCGAGCAACATCAGCAAAAGCATCAATTTGGATTTCATTTGTTTGCTTCTCCTCCAAGAGAATGTGGGGTTTACGATTTTAGGACACGCGATTTTATTTGAGTAGACACCTCCATTCGTAACGCAAATTGGAAATTTGCGCTACCCGCGAATGCCGACATTTGCAATGCCGGATACGAACCACCGTTGCAGGAACAAGTACAGAATGATAATCGGAATGATCGTGATCGTCGCGCCAGCAAGCAGTAACTGCGTTTGCGTACCGGCTTCGGTGATGAGCGAACGCAACCCGACCTGGATCGGACGCATCTCCGGCGAATTGGTGACGAGCAGGGGCCACATCAACGCGTTCCACGATCCCAGGAAGGTGAGGAGCGCGCTCGTGATGAGCACCGGTTTCGACAGCGGCAGGACGACGCTGACGAGAAAACGCGAATGCGTCGCGCCGTCGAGCAACGCCGCGTCGAACAATTCGTTCGGAATGCCTTTGAAGAATTGGCGGAACAGGAAAATACTGAACACGGTTGCGATCCAGGGAATGATCATCGCATAGTACGTGTCAATCCAGTTGTGCGGTTCAGCGCCCGGCAAACCGAACGTCGTCGCGAACCAGGATTCGGGCGTGGGGAACCAGACCATGAACACGTAATTTGGAATCAAGGTCAATTCGCCGGGAATCATCATCGTCGCGAGCAACAGTTTGAACAACAACTCGCGCCCGGGAAAATGCAAGCGGGCGAACGCGTAGCCGGCGAGAACGCCCGTCGTCAAAACGCCCAGCACGGTGCCGAACCCGATCACGAGCGTGTTCGCAAAGTAGCGCACGATGATACAGCCGCGATCCCGTTCCAGGATCAACCACGGATTGGATGGATCGAATACGCAGGGTTTGCTGCCGTTCATCGTGCGGATCACATCGCCATAGTTCGACCACATCGGCGTGCTCGGCAGAAACTCGCCGCGCGTCGTTTCGGCAAACGACTGGAGCGAACCCAGCACCATCCACGCGAAGGGAAAGATCATAAACAGCGCGCCAGAAATCAAAATGAGATGAATGCCCAGGTTGGTCAGCTCGTGGCGCAGGCGATCGCGGTTCATGCGTTCTCCTTTTCTCCGCTGCGCTCAAAGTAGCGGAATTGGACGAGTGTCAGCGCGAAGATGATGAATGACAGGACGACCGCAATCGAGGTGGCGTACCCCGCGCGATTCTGGCTATAGAGTTGGTCGAACATATAGATGCTGACGGTGCGGGTCGTGCCGAGCGGACCGCCGAGCGGTTGCGACGCGGCGATGTTCATCGTGTAAATGTGATTGAATGCCTGGAACGAGCCGATAATGGAAATGACGAGGATGAAAAAAATCGTCGGGGTGAGCAAGGGAATCGTGATGTGGCGGAACAATTGCCAACCGTTCGCGCCGTCAATGCGACCGGCTTCGTACAATTCCGGGTTGATGTTCGTGAGACCGGCGAGAAAAATGATGACGTCAAAACCCAGGGCTTGCCACACTGCAAAGATCATTACCGAGACGAACGCAAGACTGGGACCGAACGCCCAGCTCGGCAACGGGATACCCAGTTGCATTCCAATCAACTTGAACACGCCGTCCGATTCGAGCAACCATTTTTGTTGCGGCAAGCCGATCAATTCGAACAACCGATTCGCGATCCCGCCGGTGGGGTTGAACACCCACGCCCACACAATCGCGGAGGCAACCGACGAGATGACATGCGGCAAAAAATAAACGACGCGATACACGCCGCGCCCGCGAATTTTTTGGAACAGCAGATACGCGACGAACAGACCGAGCGCGATGTTGACCGGCACGGTGCCCAACACGTACCACACCGTGTTGCCGAGCGCGCCCCAGAATTCCGGCGATTCGAGTGTGCTGATGTAATTATCCAGACCGATGAAACGAAACGCGCGGATTCTGCCGCCTTGCGTACTGATCCACAACGCGTAACCGACCGGCAAGATGTGGAACACAGTTAGAATTAGCAAAGCCGGGGCAAGGTAAACGTAGCCGATCCAGTCAACGCGTTGACGTTCGACCAACGTTGTTTTTGCCGATGCTTGTTTGAGCGGGACGGATGTGGCGGGATTAGACACCGATGTCTCCTTGCGCAAGTGGAATGGACTCTGGCGGCGCACGCGCCGTCAGAGTCCATTTTGCTTGGCGTGCTCAAGTTTGTCAAGTTGGGAGCAAGACCCGAAGGGTTTTCGCGAAGCGAACCCTTCGGGTCTGGTGAGCACTACTTGGGCGCGTTCTCTTTCAAGATTTGATTCGCTTCTTTCACCGCATCGTCAAGCAATTTCTTTGGGTCAACGGTGAAATCGGTGAGGACGAGCGTCATCATTTTTTTGTCAATGTTGTCACGCACCGGGTCGTAGCCGGCGACCGGCGATTCGATCATCGAGTACTGCACCCAGTCGAAAATCTTGGCATACGAATCGGCGACGGGACCCCACGCGGGATTCTTTTTGAGCGTGTCAATCACGTCCTGTTTCGCGCTTTGGCGCACCGGCAGATAACCGGTCGCCGCCGCCCACTTGGCGGTCTGCGTTTTTTCGCCGAGGAACTTGATCACGAGCCACGCGGCGAGTTCTTTTTCCGGCGTGGTCTTGTAGATCGAGGCGCTCGCGCCGTAGAGGTTCATCGCGGGCTTGGCGCCGCTCTGCGGCAACAACGAAATATCCCACGCAAATTTTGCGCCCTTGGCGACCGAGTCCTGATAGAACGACATACCGGAAGACGACGCGAAGACGAAGAGGACTTCGCCGTTGCCAAAGCGTGTCTGCTCGCCGTTGCGTTCGGCGACCGGAATTTCGACCGCGCACTTGTTCTTGAACATGCGTTGAATCATCGCGAGCGTGTCTACGCCGGCTTGGCTGTTGAACGCGTAGGACTGTCCATCCGCGGCGAGGATGCGCCCGCCGCGCGAGAATACCTGGGACGCAAAGTTGGACGCGTCATGGCGGAATGCCCAGCCGTACTTTTTGGTCGCGGGATCCGCGGCTTTACACGCCGCTTCTTCCCAGGTCTTCCAATCCTTCGGGATTTCGTTGTAACCCAGTTTCTTCAACCAGTCCATATTGACGTACATCACCTCGGCGGAACGCTGGGTCGGGAAGCCGAGGCGCTCGTTCTTGAATTGTGGATTCTGGTCGGTGTCGAGGAATGCCTGGACGTAGTCTTTTGCATCCGCTTCGCTCAAGCCGTATTTTTTGCTCTTGAGAAACGGATCAATGTTGACGACGGCGTTCGAACCGCGATAGAACGCGGCTTGGTTCTGGTACGCGACGGACATTTCCGGCGGTTGACTGGCTTGAATCGCCGCGCTCACTTTGGTGTACACGTCGGGATACGATGCGCCAGCGATTTCGGCTTTGGCGGTGATGCCGTACGGATTCGTCTTGTTGAATTCGTCGAGCATGGACTGCAACAATTCTTGTTGTGCTTGCGGGCGTTGGTGCCAGTACGTCACCGTCACTTTTTTGCCCATTAAATCAATCGCGTCCACCATTTCGGGCGAGGTTGGCGGATTGGTGACCGTCACGGGCTTGGGCGCTTCGGTGGGCTTGGGTGCGGCGGTTGCCGGCGCCGTTGTCGGTTGGGCGGGCGCTTTGGTCGGCTCTGCCGCCGGAGCTTTGGTTGCCGGGACCGCCGTTGGCGCCGGGGGCTTGGTCGGTTCGGGCGTCGGCGCGGCGCAACTCACCGCGACGAGCGCGAGAATCACCAAAGCGATCAGCGAAACGAACTTGAACGTACGCATTTTCTTTCTCCTCCTGGGATTGGATGTTGGACGTTGGAGGTTGGAGGTTTGATGTTAGACGTTGGATGTTGGAATCGCGTCTTTTGGATCAACACGCCAACCTCTAAGCACTAATTTCCAATTTCCAATTTCCAATTTCTAACTTCCAACTGCAAACCTGGGACACTAACCCTTGATACCGGTCGTGATCACCCCCTCGGTAAAATATTTTTGCGTAAAGAAGTAAAAGACCACAATAGGTACGACGACCATCGCCGCGAATGCCATCATCAATTGCACTTTGGTGCCGCCTTCGCTCACGAGAAATTGTTGCAAGCCGACGGCGAGGACGCGCATATTGCTATCGCGCGTGACGAGCAGGGGCCATTTGAAATTGTCCCACGCCCAGATAAAGTTGAGGAGCGCGGTCGTCACGATGGCGGGCTTGCTCAACGGTACGACGATGGTGATGAGATAGCGCAAATGTCCCGCGCCGTCCATCCGCGCGGCGTCGAACAAGTCTTTCGGTATCTGCAGAAAGAATTGGCGAATCAAAAAGATGCCAAACACGCTGGCGAGGAACGGCACGGTCAACGCGAGGTACGTGTTGTACCATTTCAAGTTGAACATCATCACGACTTTGGGCACGAGCGTGAGATCGTTCGGCACCATGATCGTCGCGAGAATCAACATGAAAATGAGGTTGCGCCCGGGTAGATTGATGTGGGTGAGCGCGTACGCCGCTAGCACCGACGTGATGACCGTGCCCGCGACAATGATCACGCTCGTGATGACACTGTTCGCAAAGTAGCGAATGAACAAGAAGGTTTGCCACTGCGTATCCTTGCCGCTCGTTTCAACCGCTTCGGTGAAATTGATCCACTGGAGCGGCTCATCGCCGAACGGCGCCCAGGGCCACCCGACGTTCGTCGTCGCGCTGCCGTACGTCTTGAAGGCAGTCATCACCATGTAAATGAACGGCGTCACCGATGCAAGCGCGCCGAGAATCAAGACGCTGTAAATCAGTACGCGGTTGAGCGATATTTTCGGAAGCTTATTTGTTGTGATTGTCACCGGAATCCTCGCTAGGAAAGGAAAGATTGGAAAGCGGAAATTTGATATTTTCTAATCTCCAGATTCCAACCTCCAATCTCTAATTTCCAATTTCTAATCATACACCACGCGGCGACCGGCGAATCGGTTTTGGAAGATCGTCAGCGCCAGAATTACCGCGAACAGGATGAACGATAGCGCCGCGCTATAGCCGTAGCGATTGAACTGGAACAACTGTTTGAAGATATAGATGCTCGTCGTCGTCGTCGCATCCACCGGACCGCCCTGGGTCATCACCCAGATGTGGTTGAACGCTTTGAACGTGCCGATGACGGTGAGAATCAACAAGAAAAACGTCGTGGGGGAAAGCAGGGGAAAGGTGATGTGACGAAACAGAGTCCAACCGCTCGCGCCGTCCACTTTGGCGGCGTCGTACAGTTCGGTTGGAATGTTGCCCAAGCCGGCGAGAAAGATCGCGATGTCGTAGCCGACAAAGACCCAGGTTGTGTAGATGACGAGCGCGACCATCGCGAGACTGGGACCATCCGCCCAGCCCGGCAAATCCACGTTGAAATTATTCGCCAGCAATTGGAAAACGCCGGTGCGTTCGCCGAGCCAGCGAAATGCCGGCAAGCCAAGCCGCGTGAGGATCGCGTTGATCAAGCCCTTGTCTTGATTGTAGAGAAAACTCCACACTGCGGCAGAGGCGACGGTTGACGTGATGTAGGGCGTAAAAAAGAGCACGCGGAAAAATTGTTGCCCGCGCACTTTTTGAAACAACAGATATGCCAACCCCAAGCCCAACCCCAACTGCACCGGCACCGCGATGATCGAATACGTCGCCGTGACCAACAACGATTGCCACACAGCCGAGTCGTCAAACGCGCGCAGGTAGTTGTTGATTCCGATGAAATCCACGCAAGTCAGACGCCAATCGCAGGCGCTGATATACAAACCATAAAAGATGGGGAAGATCTCGAAAACGATGAGGATGATTAACGTGGGCGCAAGCAACAAATACCCGAGCGAAACTTCTTGCGCCCGTCGCCATATCCGAACCGATGAGCGGCGTGTGGTGGTGACGCCGGTCATTTCAACCGAACGGGTCGCCATACAACCTCCATGCTGCTACACTGAATCAGGCGGAACCTGAGGGTGAGTTGTCCTGGCAGTGCGATAAGATCGCGTATGATTGTAAAGAGAGTATGGGTGGATGGTAAATCACACGTGAAGAATTGGACAAGAATTCATCATCTTGAACCGTGAGGTTTTTGACACGATGATTATATCTGAAAGCATTTTGTTTGACAACCCGCGTCAGTACTGGTACAATCGAGCCAGAGTGTCAACCGATCGCTGTTCCATTTACAAGGAGTCAACTATGTCCGATCTGCTTCGCGTCGGTGAAGTCGCCCCGGACTTTACGTTGCCCGGCGTCATCACCAAGCCCGAGGTTGCTCGTCTCGAAATCAAACTGAGCGACTATCGCGGGCGCAAAAATGTCGTGCTGGCGTTTCACACGTTCGCGTTCACCGCGACCTGAGACAAGCAAATTCCTTCCTACGAAGCGCAACGCGCCGAATTCGAAGGATTGCATAGCCAGGTTCTGGCTATCAGCAGTGACCCCATCTTTTCCAAGCAGGCGTGGGGCAAAGCGTTGGGCGGCATCTCGTATCCGCTCGTCGCCGATTTCTGGCCCCACGGCGAGGTCGCCCAAAAGTACGGCGTGTTCAATCCAAAGCTGGGTCGTCCTGACCGCTCGATTTTCATCGTAGACAAGCAAGGTATTATTCGTTGGGTGAAACTGTACGAACCCGGCATCTTGCCCGACAACGCCGACCTCTTGGCGGAATTGCGAAAACTCGGGTAATCTTTCGGAGCGCCTATTGGTTGGGGCAACGCAAGTCCCGCGCGTTGCCTCAACGTTTTTCCGGTTTTTGGTGATTGCTCAACCTTGCGAAGGTTGGGCGGAGTAGACACAGTTTTGGCGAGGTTGTTTCCCCTTGAAAGTATTTACGCACGCAGAAGCCACCGCACTGCTTCCGCGAATCAATGCCTTGCTCGACGAGATCATCCGTCTGCGCGATCTGCTGATCGCCCAAGGCGCGTCGCTTCAATCCGTGCTCGCGCACGCGGACGGGAATGGCGGCAATAAACATTCGAGCGAGTACGTCGTTGCGATGAAACAATTCAACGATTGCCTCAACGCGTTCAAAGACCTGGGTTGCGAACTCAAGGATATTGACGCGGGCTTGGTGGATTTCCCCGCGTACCGCGATGGGGAACTAGTCTACCTATGTTGGAAACGCGGCGAGACCGCCATCGAATTCTGGCATGCGCTCGATTCCGGCTACGCCGGGAGACAACCGCTCGACTGACCGTGGATGGCGAATGGCGAATAGCAAATAGCGGATGGCAAATGGCAAATGGCGAGTCGAACCGACGACGAAACTTTTCTCGACAACTGTCCGCGACATCTGATGGTGAGACGGTCCACAATGCGTTTTTCGACCGTCGTTTCAAACCTTGAAGGAGGCAAGACTATGCTTTTTGAATACCATTCGGATAGCGATATGCTCTATATAAAACTTGCCGACGAAGCAAGTACCGAGTCCGAAGAAATTGCGCCAGGGGTCGTGCTGGATTTCGACACAAATAATCGGGTCCTTGGCGTCGAGATTGAGGACGCCAGCAAGTTTATTGATCTATCGCGATTAGAGTTAAGAGCATTACCCATTGCTGATTTGATTCTCCGCGAAAGAATTCCAGTAGGTGCATGACACTCCAAGACACGAACGGGGAACCTACGCACCCCCAATAGTCGGCAGATAAAACGGCGACCGTCGCAATTCGCAACGTGATACTGTCTGCCATCTGCTATCAGCGATTTAGACTTACATGCGCCCCATCCTCACCATCGCGCTGCGCGAAATTACGCGCCTACAAAAACGGTTCAGCGGCGGCGCGAGTCCACTCACCGTCGTGTTGTTGCTTGGCGCGCTCGCGTTGTCGGCGTTCGCGTTCCGTGAAATGTCCGTACTCGGCAACGGATTGTATCGCGTCGGCGTGTCGCCCGACGCGCCGGCGATGCGCGATAATCGCTTCGCCGTCGTCGCCACGGATGCGACACGCGGCAAGACTCTTCTCGAGCAACACGCGCTCGACGCGTACATTGACGGCGCGCGCGTGCGCGCACGGCGCGATAACAAATCGCTCTACGCGGTCGGCGCGCTCAAACGCTACCTTGAAAAGCAAGAACTGGGTCGCATCTACGCGACGTACGAATTGACGCGCGCGTTTCCTCTGCGTGTTGAAATCAACTACCTCGATTCACCCACCGACGCCGCGCCGCGCGGCGCACTCGACGAGACGTTGACCGCGCCGCCGACCACCGCGCCCGCGCGCGCGAGCGACGCGGCGCTGCAAAAGCAACTCGAAAAAATCCAGACCGAAGGCAAACTCTCCGAAATCCGGATTGACGCGGCGAGCGATAAAGAAATCATCATCCCCTCGTTGATGACGCCGCCCGCGCCGTTCGCGCAAGTGATCGTCGCGTTCCTCTACATCATGCCGGTGACGTTCATCAGTATTTTCTTCACCAGCAGTTTTATGGACGAGAAGATCAACCGGCGACTCACGCTCCTGCTCTCCGCGCCGGTCACGCCGTTTCAAATCATCCTCGGCAAAATGTTGCCGTACGCGATCTTTGCGCTCATCGCGACCGCGGTGATGGCGATTATCACGCGCGGGAATGTTCTGCTCGCGCTCGCGATTTTCATTCCGACCATTCTATTCATTCTCGCGATCTATTTGATGGTGCCGCTGTTCTATCGCACGTTCAAAGACACCACGTTCATCTCGATGCTTGCGACGACCACAACAACCGCGTTCCTCGTTTTCCCGGCGATGTTCACCGGCATCAGCGACCTCGCGTTCATGTCGCCGCTCACGCTCGCGGTGAAAATGTATCGCAACGAGCCGTTCGGTTGGCAAGAGTATCTGTTTCCCTCCGTGCCGATGGTCGCGATTTTCGGTCTCGCGTTGTACGCGGGCACGCGCCTGTTGAACGAAGAATTCTTGATGGGCTTTCGTCCGATCACGCGCAAAATCGCCGATGGCATTTTTCTCGTGCTCGACCGCGCGCACCCGTACCTCTCCATCGCGTTGATGAGTCTGCTCGTCATTCCCGTCGTCTATCTGATGCAGTTGGTTTTGCTCGCGATTGCGACGAACCTGCCGACCGGGTTGATGCTGGGCGGCGCGCTCGTCATCGCCGCGACGATTGAAGAGGTGGCGAAGTCCGCCGGCATCGCCGTGTTCGTTGAGCAACGCGTCGTGCGGACGACGCGCCAGGCGCTCGCGCTCGCGTTTCTCTCCGCGCTCGGTTTTCTCGTCGGCGAAAAATTACTCCTGCTCGTTTCGGTCAACCTGGTTTCGCAGACGATGCTCTCGACCGCGTTGTTCAACACCGGCTTTTTGCTCGTTCCGCTCGCGGCGCATTTTGTATTCACGTCCATTGTCGTCGTGCTTCACGCGCGCTGGCGCGTGCGGTATCCTATCGCGATTCTCGTAAGCGTCATCCTGCACGCGATCTACAACGCGCTTATCGCGGGAGGGTTATCGTGAACGCGTTCCTCGCCATCTTGCGCCGCGAAGTGCGCGCGGTCTTGCGCGAGCGCACGATCCTCATCGCGATCTTGATCCAATTGTTCATCGCGTCGTTCTCGTCCGCGTTGCTCATCGGCTTGTTGTCGTTGTACGATCCGGAATCCATCGGCGTGTACGCGCGCGTGAATCTGGGCATCGGTTTGCTCGGCGCGCCGAATAGCGCGCTCGCGCCGATCTTGAGCGAGCGCGGCATTCGCGTGACGCCTTACGCGACCGCCGAGGACGCGCAAGCCGCGTACCAGCAAGGCGCGATTGACGCGATCATTGCCGCGCCGGATGATGGCGCGGGTCCAGTCGAAATGAAACTGTTCTTGCCGCGCGCGGAAGCGAAATCGTCCGTCATTTTGATGGTTCTGCAAGAACCGTTCAAGCAGTACGAAAATGTGTTGCGCGCGCAACGCGGCATCGAGGTACGCTACACTGACCTGCGCGGCTTGCCGCCGACGACGTTCGAGTTCATCTACTCGATCATCATTCCGGTCCTGATGTTTTTTCCGGCATTCGTCGCGGGGAGTATGGTCGTGGATTCGTTGTCGGAGGAATTGGAGAACAACACGCTCGACACGTTATTGACCGCGCCGCTCTCGTTGAACACGATTGTCGGCGGCAAGATTGCCGCGGCGTGGTTGCTCGCGTTCGTTCAGTGTCTGGCGTGGCTGGCGTTGTTGCGCGTGAATCGTATCGCGGTGGAAAATGTTTGGCTTGTGCTTGCGCTCGCGGTCATCACCGCCGGCATCATCACCAACGCGTCGGCATTCGTTTCGGTGGTGTTCAAGGATCGCGAACGTTCCCAGTTCGTCTACTCGCTTTTGATTCTCGCCAGCACGAGCATTAGTTACGCATTCGACGCGTCGCCGATCAAAACGATGACGCGCTTGGCGAGCGGCGATTATTACACGGGCGCGCGCGATGTGATTGGTTTTGCGGTGACGCTCGTTGTTGCAATCGTCGTCTTGTGGTTTGGCGCGCGACGCGTGGAGCACGCGCGATGAAATAAAAGAATCCAGGTTTCTTCAAGAAACCTGGATTCTGGTGACTTCATTATTTACGCCGGATTTTTTCTCGATCCCGCCAATCCCAGGGCGAGCGCGCCCAGCCCGACGACGGCGGCAATTCCCACGCATACAATCGCGATCCAGCCGCCGAACGCGCCGCCTTGCGGGATTTGCGGCGCGGCTTGCGTCGGTGCCGCGGCGGGCTTGAGCGAACGGATGAACGCCGCGGCGTCCGCGATTTCTTGATCGCTCAACGGACCGCCGGCGGATTTGCTCCACGCGGGCATCTTGGAACCGGCGACGCCGCGTGAGATCGTCGTATCGAGAAATTTTTCCGGATCAAGCACCGGGAAATCTTTTTGCAACGTCGCGCCGATGCGTCCCTCGCCGCGGTCGCCGTGACACGCCGCGCAATTAGTCGCGAACACTTGCGCGCCGCGCGTGGAATCGCCCACCGGAAAATTGGGCGCGGGTGAAGGGAGCGGCGCGCTCGTCGCGGTTGCGCCCGCCGGCGCGGTCGGCGCGATGGGACCGCTTAACGTCCGCACGAACGCGACGATGTCGTCAATTTCCGCGTCGCTCAACGGACCGCCTTTGCTCTTTGCCCAGGTCGGCATACGACTGCCCGCCACGCCATTCGAAATCGTTTCTTTGAGAAACGCATCCACGCGCAACGCCGGAAAATCTTTGGCAAGCGTCGCGCCGATGCGCCCCTGTCCTTTATCGCCGTGACACAGCGTGCAGTTTTTAGCGTACAACTGAGCGCCCCGTGTCGCGTCGCCGCCTTGCGCCGAAACGGATATGATGCCGATCGCGGTAAGCATCAGCGTCAATGCCAACCCAAACGCTCGGAATAATTTCATCGCCATGGCTCCTCGTGGAAATTGGCGCAACTATACCACAAACGCGATTTTTCTTCAATCGGTCACGCGCCGGCAGGCGCGTAAAATTGGCATTAAAAATCCAATCGGGGTATAATGTCTTTTGGCGACGAAACGGTCGTCGCCAATCCAGTGTGTGTTCGATTCCAACATATCGAGGTTAGCATGCCACGTAATCAAGTGACTCTGGACGCCAATGAAGCCGCCGCGTACATCGCGCATCAGGTCAGCGAAGTGATCGCGATTTATCCGATCACGCCGTCGTCGCCGATGGGCGAGTGGGCGGATCAATGGTCGTCGGAAAAGAAAAAGAACATCTGGGGCACCGTGCCGCTCGTCGTCGAAATGCAGAGCGAAGCCGGCGCCGCAGGCGCAGTGCATGGCGCGCTGCAAACCGGCTCGCTCACGACCACGTTCACCGCGAGCCAGGGATTACTGTTGATGATCCCGAACATGTACAAAATCGCCGGCGAGTTGACCTCGGCGGTGTTCCATGTCAGCGCGCGTTCGCTCGCCGCCCAGGGTCTTTCGATCTTTGGCGATCAAAGCGATGTGATGGCGACGCGCCAGACCGGCTGGGTGTTGCTCTGCTCGGACTCGGTGCAACAAGTGATGGATTTCGCGCTCATCTCGCACGCGGCGACCTTGCAGGCGCGTCTGCCGTTCCTGCATTTCTTCGACGGGTTTCGCACCTCGCACGAAGTAATGAAGGTCGAGCAACTCGCGCGCGACGATGTGCGCGCGATGATTGACGATAACCTCGTACGTGCGCACCGCGCGCGCGGACTCGCGCCGGAAAATCCGGTGATGCGCGGCACCGCGCAAAACCCGGACGTGTACTTTCAAGCGCGCGAAACGGTCAACCCATACTATCTCGCCGTGCCGGGCATCGTGCAAAAGACGATGGATCAATTCGCGCAACTCGTCGGGCGGCAATATCACTTGTTCGATTACGTCGGCGCGCCGGATGCGGAGCGCATCCTCGTCGCGATGGGTTCGGGCAACGAAGTGATTCAAGAAACCGTCGAGTACCTCAACGCGCGCGGCGAAAAGGTCGGCGGGTTGAAAGTGCATTTGTATCGTCCCTTCTCGGTCGAACATTTCGTCAACGCGATTCCCGCGTCCGTCAAGACGATGGCGGTGCTCGACCGCACGAAAGAACCTGGGTCGGCGGGCGAACCGTTGTACGTGGACGTGCTCACCGCGCTCGCGGAGACCGGTCGCGCGATCAAAACCGTCGGGGGGCGGTACGGTTTGTCGTCGAAGGAGTTTACGCCGGCGATGGTCAAGGGCGTTTTCGACGAATTGAAAAAACCGCAACCCAAGAATCATTTCACCATCGGCATCAACGACGACGTGACGCACACGTCGCTCGACTATGATCCGGATTTCTCGACCGAAGGCGCGGACACCGTGCGCGCGTTGTTCTATGGTCTCGGCGCGGACGGCACGGTCGGCGCGAACAAGAACTCGATCAAGATCATCGGCGAGGATACGCCGAACTTTGCGCAGGGTTATTTCTACTACGATTCGAAAAAGTCCGGCACGATGACGACCTCGCACTTGCGCTTTGGACCCAAGCCGATTCACTCGTCCTACCTGGTGCGCTCGGCGAACTTTATCGCGTGCCACCAATTCGAGTTCCTCGAAAAGACCGATATGCTCGCGGCGGCGGAGATGGGCGCGACCTTTTTGCTCAGTAGTCCGTACGGTCCGGATGAAGTGTGGGATCACTTGCCGCGGACGGTGCAGAAACAAATCGTCGAAAAGAAACTGAAATTCTACGTGATTGATGCGATCGCGGTTGCGAGAGAAACTGGCATGGGCACGCGCATCAACACCGTGATGCAGACCTGCTTCTTCGCGATCAGCGGTGTGCTCCCACGCGAGGACGCCATCGAAGCGATCAAGCACTCGATCCAAAAAACGTACGGCAAGCGCGGCGAATCCGTCGTCGCGAAAAACTTTGCGGCGGTGGACAAGACGCTCGAACGGTTGTACCAAGTGCAAGTGCCATCCCAGGTGACGAGCGCGTTCGACATGCGTCCGCCTGTACCGGCGGAAGCGCCCGCGTTTGTGCAACAAGTGACCGCGGCGATGATCGCGGGCAAGGGCGACAGTTTGCCGGTGAGCGCGCTGCCGGTGGACGGCACGTACCCGGTCGGCACGACGCAGTGGGAACGCCGCAACATCGCGCTCGAAATTCCGGTGTGGGACGCGGACGTGTGTATCCAGTGCGGCAAGTGCGTGCTCGTGTGCCCGCACGCGGTCATTCGCGCCAAAGTGTACGATGCGAGCTTGCTCGCGGGCGCGCCACAAACCTTCAAGAGCGCGGAACCCAAATGGAAAATTTTCGCGGATAAAAAGTACACGCTCCAGGTCGCGCCGGAAGATTGCACCGGGTGTACGCTTTGCGTCGAAGTGTGTCCCGCGAAAAACAAAACGCAAACCGGCTTGAAGGCGATCAACATGGCGCCGCAATTGCCGATTCGCGAACCTGAAAAAGCGAACTGGGAATTCTTCAAGCAACTGCCCGAAACCGATCGCGAGCAGTTGAGCGTCCAGTTGGTCAAGGATTCGCAATTGCTCCAACCGTTGTTCGAGTTCTCCGGCGCGTGCGCGGGTTGCGGCGAAACGCCGTACATCAAACTCGTGTCGCAATTGTTCGGCGACCGCGCGATGATCGCGAACGCGACCGGGTGTTCCTCGATCTACGGCGGCAACTTGCCGACGACGCCGTACGCCAAGAACGGCGACGGACGCGGACCCGCATGGTCGAACTCGTTGTTTGAAGACAACGCGGAATTCGGTCTCGGTTTCCGCTTGACCGTGGACAAGCGACTCGAATACGCGTCGGAACTGTTGCCGCAATTCGCGGATGCGATCGGCACATCGCTCGTGGACGAATTGTTGAGCGCGGATCAATCGAACGAAGCCGGCATTCTCAAACAACGCGGGCGCGTGCAATTGCTCAAAGAACGTTTGGCGAACATCAGCACGCCGCAGGCGAAAGAGTTGTTGAGCGTTGCGGACGTGCTCGTCAAAAAGAGTGTGTGGATCGTCGGGGGCGACGGCTGGGCGTACGATATCGGCTACGGCGGACTCGATCATGTGATCGCGTCGGGACGCAATGTCAACATTCTCGTGCTCGACACCGAAGTGTACTCGAACACCGGCGGGCAGATGAGCAAGTCCACGCCGCGCGGCGCGGTCGCGAAATTCGCGGCGGGCGGCAAGCCGCTCGCAAAAAAAGACCTCGCGATGATCGCGATGACATACGGCAGTGTCTACGTCGCGCGCGTTGCGATGGGCGCGAACGATTCGCAAACCATCCGCGCCTTTATCGAAGCCGAAGCGTACGATGGACCGTCGCTCATCATCGCGTACAGTCACTGCATCGCGCACGGCATTGATCTGGCAAAAGGGTTGGAACAACAAAAGCTGGCTACGGCGAGCGCGTACTGGCCCCTCTTCCGCTACAATCCCAACAACACCAAAGAAGGCAAGAATCCTTTCCAACTCGATTCCAAAGCGGCGACGATTCCATTGCAAAAATACGCGTACAATGAAACGCGCTACACGATGCTCGTTCAGAGCAACGAAGAAGCCGCCGAGCGTTTGCTCAAACTCGCGCAGGCGGATGTAGACGCGCGCTGGAAGATGTACGAGAAAATGGCGCAAGGATAAAACGTGAAGCGGAATGCGTGATGCGTGATGGGTTCATCACGTATCACGCACACTTGCGCCGCACGCCAGCGCGGGTGTCACGCATCAATAGGGGAAATCAAATGCCAGATCTTTCAACTACCTACCTGGGTCTAAAGCTCAAGAATCCCATCGTGCCGTCGTCGTCGCCGCTGATGCAGAAACTGGATCACATCAAGCGGATGGAAGATGCCGGCGCGGCGGCGGTCGTCTTGCACTCGCTGTTCGAAGAGCAAATCATTCGCGAAGCGGACATGCTCGATCACGCGCTCGACCAGGGCGCGCATTCGTTCGCCGAAGCGTTGACGTACTTTCCCGACCTGGGCACCTATAACCTGGGTCCGGAAGGGTATCTCGCGCACATCGCCAAAGTCAAAGCCGCAGTCAAGATTCCAGTGATCGCGAGTCTCAACGGCGTTTCGACCGGCGGCTGGATCGGGTACGCGAAAAAGATCGAGCAAGCCGGCGCGGACGCGCTCGAATTGAATACGTACTTTATCGCCGCCGATGTGGAGCAGACCGGCACACAAGTCGAGGAGATGTACCTCGATCTGTTAAGAGATATCAAGTCGCGTGTGCGCATCCCGGTCGCGGTGAAACTCAGTCCGTACTTTACCGCGTTCGCCAATTTTGCTCAACGCCTCGACCAAGCGGGCGCGAACGCGCTCGTGCTGTTCAACCGATTCTATCAGCCCGATTTCGATTTAGAGAATCTCGAAGTCATGCCGAACGTCGTGTTGAGCACGCCCTACGAATTGCGGAAGCGTTTGCGCTGGGTCGCGATTCTCTACAAGCGCATCAAAGGCGACATGGCGATCACCGGCGGCATTCATAGCGGCGAAGATGTCGTCAAGGCGATGATGGCGGGCGCGAACGTCGCGATGACGACGTCGGCGCTGTTGGAACACGGCGTCGGACGGATCCACCAGATGGTGGATGAAATGACGCGGTGGATGGACGAGCACGAGTACGCGTCCGTGCAACAAATGCGCGGCAGTATGAGCCAGCAAGCCGTCGCATACCCGCTCGCCTTCGAGCGCGCGAACTATATGAAGGTGTTGCGCTCGTACGACACACGCATCTAAAAACTCACGCGGTGCGAATCCATGCGCGGTCGGGGCGTTCAACGGAACGTCCCGACCGCGCTTTATTTATGGCTTTCTGGCGCGTGCACGCTTGACAGCGGTGGTCAAGCATGTATAATCCAATCGAATTAGTCAAAATGGACTATTCGAGGAGAACTGATGGATCACACGCTCTTGGTGTTGGGGTTGCTCAAACTGCAAGAGATGCACGGCTATCAACTGAGCGATTTGATTGACCGCCGCCTGAAATATCTTACCGATCTCAAAAAGCCGACGCTCTATCACTTGCTCGCCAAACTTGAAGCGGCGGGTCGAGTGACCAAAAGCGTTTCGCGCGAAGGCAATCGCCCGGAGCGGCACACGTATCGGCTGACGCGCGCCGGCGAGGAGCAGTTCACGCAACTCTTGGAGCAGAATCTGCGCGACGCGCACGCGGCGTACTTTAACGACGACATCGGATTGCTTTTTCTCAGCGAGATTGCGCCGGCGGACGCGCGCGCGTATCTCGAACGAAAACGCGCCGGGGTGGACGCGCACATCGCCGAAATCGCCGGCGGGCTAGCAGCGCACCAACCGCATACGCCGGCGTACTATACGCTGCGTCATCACGCCTTGCATCTGCAAACCGAACGCGCCTGGCTCGACGAACTGCTCGCACAGATGAAACGCCGCACTGCGCGGCAAAACGTTCTCGAATGTCTCGATGCGGCGGAGGCGTCTCCGCGCAAACGCGTCACAAGAAAGCGAACGGGATACAAGAAAATCTGAAATCTGAAATCTGAAATCTGACATCTGCAATTCTTGGAGGATGAAATGGACATTTTGTTTATGCTTCACGCGTATTTGCGTTGGTTGGTCGTACTCATCGCGGTCGTTGCCGCCGTGAAATTCGCGGTCGGCTGGTTGCAAAAAGCGAAACCCGCCGCGATGGATCGCGGCTTGATGTCCGCGTTCAGCGGCGTCATGGATTTGCAGGCGTTGCTCGGCATCGTCTTTCTCGTGTTGGCTGGCATTTCGATGCCGCGTCTCGAACACGCGTTCGCGATGATCGTCGCCGTCGTCGTCGCGCACGTGCCGATGCGCTGGCGCAAATCGGAAAACACGCATGTGTTCCGCAATAATTTTTTCGTTATCGTCGCCGCGTTGGTGCTGATCGTGATCGGCGTCAATTCGTTGCCCGGCGGAATGTTGCGCTGGCAGATTCGTTGAGGTGACTGACCGCATACCCTTGCGAAGGATCACAACCCTTCGCAAGGGTGTGCGGTGACGAGGAAACTAGGGATGGAAGCCAAAGCACGTAATCAAATTTTGCTCGTCTTGTTCATCGGCGTCCTGATGGGCGCGCTCGATATCGCGATCGTCGGTCCGGCGTTGCCGGCGGTTCGGAAATCGTTTGGCGTGGACGACCGCGCGGTCGCGTGGATTTTCACGACGTACGTTTTGTTCAATCTCATCGGCGTTCCATTGATGGCAAAATTATCTGATGCGATTGGGCGGCGTTCCATTTACATTTTGAATGTGACGTTCTTTGCGGTCGGCTCGTTCCTCGTCGCGATCTCGTCCGAGTTGCCGGTAATGTTGATTGGTCGCGCGATTCAAGGTGTTGGCGCGGGCGGCGTGTTTCCGGTTGCGAGCGCGGTGATCGGCGATACGTTTCCGCCGGAAAAACGCGGGAGCGCGCTCGGTTTGATCGGCGCTGTATTCGGCATCGCGTTCCTTGTCGGTCCGATTCTCGCCGGCGCGATTCTGTACCTGTTCAGTTGGCGCTGGCTCTTCATCGTCAACTTGCCGATTGCAGTAGTTGTCATCGCGATGGCATGGCGGCTTTTGCCGCGCGCACACGCGGCGAAGCGCCAAACCTTCGATGGGCTTGGCATGGTGGTGCTCGCCGCGTTGCTGGCATCGTTGACCTTTGCGGTCAATCAGTTGGATACCGCACATCTCGCGACGAGCATCATCTCGGCGAACGTGTTGCCGTTTCTGTTGCTCGTCCTCATTCTCGTCCCGGTGTTCGTCTTGATCGAAATGCGCGCGGTGAATCCGATCCTGCGTTTGGGATTGTTCCGCTCGCGGCAAATCGCGGTTGTCAGTTTGATCGCCGCCGGCGCGGGAGTGGGGGAATCGTCCGTTGTGTTCGTGCCCGCGCTCGTCGTCGCCGCGTTCGGCGTGTCGAGTTCGACCGCAAGTTTTATGCTTCTGCCGGCGGTGCTCGCGATGGCGGTCGGTTCGCCGACGGCGGGACGGATGCTGGACAAGTACGGTTCGCGTGTGGTGTTGTCGCTCGGTACCGCGTTGACGACTGCTGGGTTGTTCGTCGTCGCGTTCCTGGGTGTGAACCTCGTGTTCTTTTATCTGGCGGTTCTGCTCACCGGGGTGGGGCTGGGTGTTCTCCTCGGCGCGCCGCTCCGCTACGTGATGTTGAACGAAGCGCCCGCGTCCGAGCGCGCCTCCGCACAAGGCATTCTCACGTTGGACACGAGTATCGGACAATTGATCGGCGGCGCGCTCGTCGGCGCGGTGGCGTCATCGTTCGGCGGCGGCGTGAACGGTTATACGGTGGGATTCCTGGCGGTGGGCGTGGTGATGCTGGGCTTGACCGCGCTCACGTTCGCGTTGAAAGGTCGCGCGCAAGAAGTGGAAACTGCGCGCCGCAATCACGCGGCAGTGGACGCGCAACACGCGTGAGCTGTGCGACTCGCCTCACACCACTTCTTCCACGACCGCTGTGATGCGTTCCCAGCCCAATGTCTGCGCCGCGCGCAAACGATACAAGCCGTCGAGCAAAAGATAATCGGTCGCGCCGCGTCGTACGCGAATTGGTTTGTTCACGCGCCCCAGGCGTTGCAATTGCTCTAGCGTCTTGCGTTGTTTTTCGGGATCGAGTTCCAGCATTTGATGATGCCGCGTCAGGCGAATCCGCGCTATGGGAATTTCGACGATTTCTTCGCGCGACGCACTGGGTGTCGGCGCGCTTTGAACGGCGCTAGTTTCGATCACGAGCCGATAGCCCGTGCGCGTTTCGAACTCGGTTTGGAGACCCGCCGGGTCTTCAAGACCCTTCAGGTCTATGTTGACACGCACCTCGCCGCGATCGGTGTGGATGCTGGGTCCGCGCGCGGCGACCCAGCCCGCGCGCGCGATCAATTCCAGCGCGACTTGAACAATCGCGTTCTGATTCGGTTGCGGATTGATCGCGAGCGCCCAGCCGGTTGTTCGCGCGAGTTCTTCGATCTTTTCACGATACCGCGCGCCGACCTGAGGCGACATAAACGACAAGACAATTTCGTTCCCTTTCAAACTTGTGCGATACAGCGTACTTTCCGCGAGTTGCGCGCGAATCAAGCCGAGCGCGGCGTTGATTTCGAGTGCGCCGGTTGTCGGCGTGAATGCAACATCCTTCGTCGCGGGGGCATCGGCGAGCGCGACGTTCAACGTGTAACCGCTCGTCGCGCGAAATTGTTCGAGCGCGATAGTCAGATCGCCTTCCCCGCGTGCGGTCAGCGCGACGCGTTTTTCCTCGCGATAGATTGAAGGTCCCTTGAGAATTTCCCACTCACGCGGCACGCGAAGCGTTTCGCGCGCGAGCATTGCCAACGCACTCTGATTCGCTTCGGGATCCATTTCGATTTTCCATTGCGTCGCGTTTTCGATGCGCGCGAAAATGTCGGCGAAGCGTTCGCGCGCGGCATCCGGAAAATCAAAAGTAAGTGTGAGCGTTCGGGTGTCGAGCCGATAACCGGCGCGCCGCAAGCGCGCCTCTGGTGGGAATTGTTCGCGCGCGAACGCCAGCGCTTGGTTCGGCTCCATTGTCGTGGCAAGACCCGAAGGGTCTTCTAAACCCTTCGGGTCTGGGCGTTCAATTTGTTCGCGCGTGCGTGCGCGCACTAGATCGCGTTCGGTGAGCACAAAGTGCGCGTCGTCTTTTGCGAGCGCGTCGCGCAATTCGGCGATCCGCGCGTCCGCATCATCGTCCCACCACGCGCGCGCGAGTTCTGCGAGCGTGAAATAGCTTCCACCCGGCGCGGCGATTTCGCGCCAGAGCGCACCCAGGTCGAGTGGGCGATTCGCACCCATAGACCCGAAGGGTTTCCGCGAAGCGAACCCTTCGGGTCTGAGTCCGCGCAAGCGCAACTCAAACGATTGCCCCGCGCGCGGCAACTCAACGCGGCGTCCGCGCTCGCGCAATGCTTGGCGCAAACTCGCGCGCGCGGACGCATCGCCGTGCACGACGAACACCGTCGTCGGGTCGAGCGTTTCGGTGAGCGCGATGAGTTGTCCTTCGTCGGCGTGCGCGGAGAGCGCATAGGTGCCGAGTTGGCATTGCACGTCCACGATGTCTTTTCCCATCTTGATTGTGCCATGCCCGCGCGTTGCCATCGCTTGCAGTTTGCGCCCCGGCGATTCTTCGTCCTGGTAGCCGGTGAGCAAAATCGCGTGTTCGGGCTTGCCCGCGAGCGCGCGCGCGTAACTGAGCGACGGTCCGCCCGCCAACATGCCGGAACTCGCGATGATGATCCCAGGATTCGTTTCCCACACGAGCGCGTTGCGTTGCGCGACCGTTTCAATCGCGCGTGTCGTCTCGTCGAAAAATTTCGCGTTGCGTTCTTGCAATGCCAACGGGAGCGCGTCGGGAAACTGGGAATAGATGCCGCACACCGCGCGCACCATCCCGTCCACCCAAACGGGGATGCTCGGCAGTTCGCCGGCTTTGCGGAACGCGCGCAATATTTCGATCAACTCTTGCGCGCGTCCTAGCGCGAACGCGGGGATCAAAACTTTGCCGCCCGCGCTTGTGATCGTCGCGATGCGTTCGACCAGTTTGCGCTCCTCGGTCGCGCGATTTGCGTGCAGGCGTCCGCCGTACGTGCTTTCGAGAATCAACACGTCGGGGCGCAATGTCGGCGGCTTGCATCCGTCCACCGTGCGTTGCGGCGAAATCGAAATGTCGCCGGAAATGAGGACGCGCCCCTCGTCGCTGTCGAGCGCGATCATTGCCGCGCCGGCGATATGTCCCGCCGGATAAAATGTCGCGGCGAGATTTTCGCCGAGCGGCAAGCGCGCGTTAAATTCGATTGGCGTGAGCGCGGCGAGGAGTTTTTGTACGGCGACATCATCGAACAAAGGCAGTTCGCCTTCTTCGTCGAGGCGCGATTGCATGATGCGCCGCGCGTCCGCATGCAACACACGCGTGAGCGCAATCGTCGGCGGCGTGGCATAGACCGGGCAATGCGGATAACGTCCGACGACGAGTTCGAGCGCGCCGGTGTGATCGGTGTGCGCGTGCGTGACCAAGATTGCGTCGGGTGATTCGATCGCGTCGAGGTGCGGCAGTTGATCGCCGCGCAAGCCCACACGCGCTTTGGGCGAAGGACGGATACCGGCGTCAATCAACAACCGCTTGCCGCTGATTTCGAGGAGGAGACTGCTCGCGCCGACTTCATCCGCGCCGCCAAGAAAGGTGATTCGCATTATGGCTGCACCTTCCCAGGTTTGCGCTTGGCGGAATAGAGTGCGCCTTGCGGAACTGAATTTGTGATCTGAGATGCGGTCATGTCCGGAATTATAGCCGCATTCGCGCGATCTGCCAATTGACGCCACGCCGCTCGGTCGGAATTTGCTCTAGCCAGCGCGGGCAACGCTCAATGGATTGCCTCTGGCAAAAGATTGGCTCGCGCGACAATGAAATCAACCAAGCGCGAAAACGGATCGAATCCAACAACATCGGGCGCGTTGGCAACGAAGTTTGAGAGCGCATTCACATCATAATAGTAGACTCGACCGTCTCGATCATTCACCAAATACTCGACGCCGCCTACATCAATGTGCGCCGCGCGCATAATGCGCTTTACATTTTCGATGACTAGGCGCGGTGGAGTTGTTCCTTCGACGCGCAAACCCAGCTTGGGCGCGGCATCCACGGGGCACGCTTCCGTCGAGAGTGGTTGAGCTAGATTCGTAGGTTGGCAAATATCTGCCGGGCAAAGGTTGAATCCCTCTTCAGGTTTGGGATACACCTTGATCGCGTACAGAAATTCATGGTTGAGAATTTCAACTCGGACGATGTGTCCATCGCGCGCCGGTAGATATTCTTGGACCAGTGCAGTCTGATCAATCCCTAAATCAAGTTCCTCCGCGTCAACGACTAACTCAAGTTCCGCGCGCGAATCGAAACGCCGAATTTTTGCGCCGCTCCCCCCGATGTTTGGCTTGACGATGACGGGGAAAATCAAATCGCGCGCAGCGCGCACTGCTTGCGAGGGGTGATTGATCACACGCGCACGCGGATAGATCAGCCCAAGTTGCTCGAAGAGATCGAGTTGCATGGCTTTGGAGGTTTCCAGCCGAAATGCCGCATAGCCATTCACGACGTTGACGCCAAGCGAATCCAGGTATGCGAGATAGTGCAGCGCATAGAAAATGGAGTGGGCGTGTCCGCGCATGTACGCGGATGGACTCATACGATTGAAGACCAAGGCGTGTGGCACAACGCGTTCGCGCGGATCGAACTGATGTTGGTGGGCAAGCAAGCGTTCGTACGCGATGCCGCGACGGTCCAGTTCCGCAAAGAGTGGATTGAACCACTCTGGATGCTCGTAGAAAATCGCAATGGGACGATGGTGATTGGTGTTCATTTTTTCCTCTCCATAAATTGAATGGCGCAAACGCGGACGACTGAGTTTTTCGCAACCAATAAAAATAAAAACTCATCGCCGCGTTGCCGGCGATGAGCCATTCCAATCTGGTTCAATCGAACACGATCACCGCAACGCAAAAAGAGCGCCAGGCAAATGAGCGCAACACTCTTTCCGACAACAGATCGCGGTAAAGTTAATCGTCGAAACCATAAGAAATTTTCTCCTGGATATTCTATAACGAATCCGCGCCATTGTCTATCAGAAATACGTTGAGCTTTGGCGCAACTAATTCGGCGACATTGCTCAAGCCGGCACGCGCACCGTGCCGATCACGCAAGGCAAGCAAGTCCCTAGTGTTTGTCCGTACTGCGCGGTCGGTTGCGGACAAATCGTCACGGTCAGCGACGAAGGCAAGATCATTGACATCCTGACACGAACGCCGCGACGATCATCAGCGATGATTTCACAGGAGCGGAAGACCTCGACGGCATTTTCTCCGGCTTGAACAAGAACTCCAGGCGTATGCTACCGCATCGTGGGCGTACCAACGCAACGCCGCGCCGGCGAATTTGCCGACCGGCGAAACCAAGACGTTTGCCGAAGCATCGGTTAGTTTCGAGAACAAGTGTCATGCGTCGCACCCCATCCAATTTTAATCTCGAATGATGCTGACGATTCCTTTCCCACCATCCACTCGCACGCGATCCCCGGTCTTGAGCCGCATCGTCGCATCGCCGCAGCCGACGACCGCGGGAATGCCCAACTCACGCGCGACGATCGCGGCATGAGAGAGGACTGCGCCCACGTCGGTCACAATCGCCTTGGCGCGTGGGAAGAGCGGCGTCCAACCGATATTCGTTTGCATCGTCACCAGGATTTCGCCGGGTTGAAATTGATCGGCTTGTTCGAGGTTGTCCAACCGGCGCACGATGCCTTCGACACATCCCGATGAGCCAGCAGAGCCGACGATAGTATCGGTAGCAAACGCGACCCTGGAAATTTGCGCGTCGTAAATGTCGCCGCGCCGGTGCGGATCGGCAGCCCATTGGAAAAGATCGAAACGACCTTTGATGATTGCCGGATAAGGCGGCAGGGAACGATATTTCTGATATGTATTTTTTCGCGCGGCAATATTTCGTGTGACGCGCATGTCGCCACCCAAGACCTGAATCACTTCATTCGCAGTCAGAAAGAAAACGTCATCGCCCAAGCCAGTCAATTTGCCGGCGCGCAATGCCCAGACGCGAACGACCCAACTGATGCGGACGTACTCGGAGCGGATGGCTTCACGACGACGAACCACCTCGGCGGTCTGCGCGATTTGGCGACGGATGCTTTTGGCTTTGCGCGAATAGCGCGTTGCGAGACGATGCCAAGCCGCCTCGAATGTGCGATGCTGATTTTCAAGCACGGTCTCGACATCGCCGAGAGTTTGATTCGGCGTTTGCCGTGTTGTGACTTGGCGGTCAAGCCAACCTGGGTCTTCGGCTGGGCGCGGCGCAGCTAACTCAAACTCAAATGCTCCCCGGTGACCATAGCGATCCAAGTACTCGTTGCGCGTCAGTTTGCCTTGCACGACCTGGGATATGCCGACGATCAATCCCATGCTCGCCAACTCCGCTTCGCCACTCAAGTTCGACAACAACACACTCGCGTCCTCTGCGCCAACCATCGCGGTCAACTTTCGCCGAAGCGGTGTGGCTAGGTTATCCAGGTGCATCGCGACCAACAACGTTTGCCAGAAACCGGCGACGCCTCTGGGTTTGATTTCGTTGCGCCACACGTGAATCAATTCAGAATTCTGGTTGATCTGCTCGACTCGTCGGCGCATCGCTTCGCACCAGGTCGGATTTTCAGCGAGAAAAGTCTGCGAATGGTTCAGCTCTTTGCGCATCTTGAGCTGTAGAGCCAGCATGTTTGGAATGAACGAATACACAAACGATCTTCGCAATGGAATCAGCGGAATCTCCATATCGTCGGGCAGGCGGAGGAATCCCAAGCCCTCGACGATCTTGAGAACTTCCTCGCGCTTTTTTCCCAGCGCGGCATAGATCGAAGCAATCACACTCAAGTTCGTATACACGCGCCCCGCGATATTGCCCAGGTAACGATAACCCGGGATCAGGACCCACGCGTCCCAATACGCGCCAAGCACATCCCAGGTCAAAGGCGTCATCACATCCGGCACGCCTTCGCCGACGTTGACATTCGACCACAGGAAATCGCCGGCGAGAGTGTCATTCCATTCGCCGGTCGCCGGGTCGTGCGCGACCAAGGTTGTGATCGGGCGTGATTGAAGCAAGTACAATTTGCGGTCGGCGATTGCCCATTCGATGTCCTGCGGCGCGCCAAGCTCACGCTCCAGCCGGCTTCCCAGTTTGTAAAGTTCGCGAGCCAACTGTTTGAGCGCAGACGGACCGTCATACTTGCCATTGGGATGTTGCAACGAAAAAGATTCGGCGTTGGCTTGACCCGACACGAGTTGCTCGCCTAAGCCATGCACATAGTTTCCGGTCATCTGTCGCCGATTGCCGGTCACCGGGTCAGCCGTGAACAGCACGCCGGAAAAATCGGCGCGGATCAACCGTTGCACGACGATAGCCATCGCGTGATCGGTTTCCATGCCGCGTGCGTGACTATACGCGGCGACGCGTTCCGATAACCGCGAACAGTGCACGGTCTGAATCGCGTTCCGAATATCCGCATCGGTCTGCACATCCAGAATCGTCTCGAACGCCCCGGCGAAGGATGCTTGGGCGGAATCCTCACTCAATGCGGACGAACGGATTGCGAAAGCACAGTCCTTGTTGGATGCACGCATTCGTTCGAGGCGCGCGTGCACTTGCACCCAGGCATCTGTTTGTAAGTCGTCACCATCGAAAGCAGTTGGCAAGATGACAAAGCCATCGGGGACGGGGTAACCGGCTTGAAAGAGCCGCGCCAACATTCCACCTTTTCCACCGGCGGTGGATTGCTCGATGGCTGTCAATTCACCAAACGTTCCAACACTGTTTCTTGCCATGGGTAATCAACTTTCTCATAATTGATGGACGGTTTCTTCCCTTTGCATCGGCGATACAGACGAGAAAAGATAGACCATCGCTGGAACAAGACACAGGATGATGATCACCAGGGAACTTGTACCACGATAGCCGTAGAAAATAAACTCGGCGGCGATCCTGATCAGATAGAAAATCCCAAAGACAATCAAGAGCGATTTGCCGAGAGCGGTCTTGACCAATTCATCGGGATGACGAAACGAAAAGAAGGTGATCGTCGCCACCATCAAAATCGCGACCAAATTGAAGGTCTGGAAGGTTGCCCAGTTCATAGGGTCGAGACATGCCAGGGTCGCACTCCATTTGAACAGATAAAACATGAGGCAATGGAAGACGGTGAAGAACAAGCCGATGCCACCGGCAACAAACAGTGAAACTCGAATGCTCTTTTTCATTGGTTCTCTCCTTGCGCGTTTATCGCGCTGAATATAGTTTTGTTGTCATCGCCACATCACTCAATTTGTTTTCCAGGATCTTCTCGACACATTCGTACGCTTGTGAGATACAACCCAAGATCGCGCACCTTGTCTAGCAATCCATGCAGAGCAGCCTGGTCTACGACGGGACCAGTGAGTAGTGTATTGCCCTCGTCGTCGTAGGTGATTGCCAGGTCGTCGAACCAGTGCGACCAATCGGAGGACAAGTGTCCCTTCAGCCGGATCTCGTAAATTACCGGCGGCGCGGAGTCTTGATGCTTGGTCACCCGGTTGCCTCCTGTTCATCACTTGCGAGCACAATATACATAGAGGGTGGGTGCATTGTCGTCCACCCCAGGGTGAATTGCCGGGTGTATCTGGTAAAAATCAATGGGACGCGGAGTACCGCGGACGAACGTGGATAAAATTTCAATCTGCGTTCGTCCGCGTGGCTGTGGCGCACTCTACCACAGTCGGTCCGCGTCCCACCCTCACGAGAATGAGCTTGCTTCGTGTGACGAATCTTGATTAAATCCTACAATAATCCAATCCCTCTCGCCTTGACGATGGCTTGGATGCGCGTCGTTACGCCGAGCTTGCTAAAGATGTGATTGATGTGGCGCTTGACGGTGCTCACCTCAATGACGAGCCGCTGCGCGATTTCTGCATTCGACATGCCGTCCGCGATGGCGCGCAGCACCTCCAACTCGCGCGCGCTTAACGGCTCGACTGAAGGATGAATTTCCTTCACTCTGCCAAAAGCGACAAGTAATTGCCGAATGTATTCCTTCATCCCTCTGCCTTCACGCGAGGCGTTCATCCTTTCCAAAAGCAATCGCATCGGTTCGCCTGCGTCCACAAAAGTGCGAACGTACCCCGCCGGTTCTGCAAGCGTCATCGCCTGTCCGAGTGCCGAGATTGCCGCGTCCCGCGCGTCCTTGAGTTGCATCGTGACTGCCTCGAGAACCAAGGTCTCGATCACTCTTCCGATTCGCCCGCCGGCATTAGCCGAGGCATTCAGCCGATTGAGCAGACCCAGGGCTTGATCGAACCTTGCTTCAGCGATCAGTACTCGCGCCAATGCCAGGTGTTCCCGTTCGCGCACGTACGGTAATTCTGCATTTGCCTCGAGCGCGCTCGCGCGTGTCTCAGCCCAGCGTGTTGCCGCGGCGAGATTGCCTCCCTCTGGAGCTAACCAAAGCCGCACGCGAAACTGCTCTAAACGATCAACTGCCCAGGGGTCCGTACGATGCTGCTTTGCAATTTTCTCCGCTTGCTGAAACGCTTCGTATGCGCCAACCACATCGCCCCGCGCAAGTCGCATGCGTGCCATCGCCAACGGCATCCGCGCCAGAGCGTCCGGATATTCCCAGTACCGGCTCAATTCAAAACATTCTTCCGCGAAACGTGTTGCGGATTCAAGGTCGTTCCACTCGTAGTGCAGTTCGCTCAAGCCCATGTACGCCCTCGCCGCGGGCGGTAATGGTTTCGAGTGTTTATCGCGCCCGGCAGACAAGCGCAACACGTCCTCGTAAGTTTCGGCGGCTTGGTGGAGCTGACCCAGCACTATCTGCTGCCCACCCAACGTACTGAGCGCGCCGATGGACAACAGGAGATTACCCGACACTTGTCCGATTCGTCCGGCTTCCGCCAGTACCTGGCACGCCCCTTTCACATCGCCGGTCAAGAGCAGGGCAGAACCCAGGATGGAGTCAACGACACAACGCGTCTGGAGGTCATCGTCGGGTAAGTATTGAAGCGCTTCGCGCGCAAGCAAGGTCGCGCGTGTCGCATCGCCATGATGAGCCGCCGCATTGGCGCGTAACGCCACGATGTGTCCCAGCATTTCCCGACCCTGGACTGTGGAAGAGTCCAAGGTCTTAGCAACGCGTTGCAAGCGCGCTTCCGCCGCATCGAAGCGACCCGTCAGCGTGAGGACCCAGGCATGATAGAGGCACAGCCGCGTTCGGGTAAGCATCTCCATTTCTGGTAACGCCGTCAACCATCCCAAAAGCGTCGTCAGTTCGCCACGGTTCAGCAATGCCAAAGCATGTTGTTCGATGAGATCGGCAGCCCGTTCCCAGTCCCGCGCAAGCAATGCGTGGTTCACTGCTTCGGAGGTCAATCCGTTTCGTTCATGCCACAGACTAGCACGCCGATGCAATTCCGGAATTTGATCGGCGGCGCGTCTGCCCAATTGATTTCGCAACAGATCGGCAAAGAGATGATGATAGCGATACCAACGCCGTTCGTCGTCGAGGGGCACAATGAACAAGTTGTTGCGTTCCAAGTACTCTAGAATAAAGGATGAACGCTCTGCGTGAAGGATCAAGGATGAAACTTCTGAATGTGAATCCTTTTCATCCTTGATCCTTCCGCCTTCATCCTTTTGACCGAGCACCGCATCACACAATGAACCGCACATGCGGTCGAGGATTGAGGTGTGCAGCAGAAAGGTTTGAACGTATTCGGGCAGACCGTGGAGGACTTGTTCGATCAAATAGTCGAGAACGTAATGATGACTTCCGGAAAACGCCGCAATGAAACCAGCCGGGTCATCTCTGCCTTGCATCGAAAGCGCCGCCAATTGCAGCCCGACGATCCAGCCCTCAGTGCGCGCTTCCAGTCCCGCGACATCGTCGCCGGAGAGATTCAGCGCCATGACTTGATTGAGAAAAGTCGCGACCTCGTCGCCAGCGAATCGTAGATCGGCGGCGCGCAGTTCGACCAACTGCATTCGTCCGCGCAGACGCGCCAGCGGGATCGGCGGGTCGGCGCGGGTTGCGATGACCAAGTGCATCGGCGTTGGCAAATGATCAATCAGGAAAATGATCGCATCGTGGATGGGTCGGGATTTGATGACGTGATAATCGTCGAGGATGAGGACAAACGAGTTCGTGCTCTCGGAAAGATCGTTGATCAATGCAGTGAGGATCGGCTCGATAGCCGGTGGTTGCGGAGTTTGCAGCATGGACAACGCGACCTCGCCCAAACCTGGGTTCACTCGTTGCAAAGCCGCGATCAAGTACGTCAAGCAACGAATCAGATCGTTATCGCCTTCGTCGAGCGAGAGCCAAGCGACCGGGCGGGTATTGTCAAAGTCGCCCCTGCCTGTCATTGCGAGCGCTTTTCGCGAAGCAATCTCCAAGTTGCTCGGAGACTGCTTCGTTCCGCTCGCAGTGACATTCGGACTTTGGGTTTGAGTCACCCAATGGCTCAACAGCGTCGTCTTGCCAAAGCCGGCGGGGGCGCAGACGAGGATGAGACGCACTTCTGGACGCAATGCCGCGTCCAGTTTCTGGAGCAAATTGTGCCGCGTGACCAGGTTAGGGCGCTGCGGCGGAATGTAGAGTTTGCTTGCTAGGAGCGCATTCGGCTGAGGATTGGGCATTACGACCTGGTTTTCGACAACAGTGGATTACATTCTGGACAGTGCAGCGCGCCGTGGCGATTCACGCGCAGTTCAAACGTGGGGCGTTGGCAATTCGGGCAAACGAGCGCATCCGTTTTCTCGACGAGTGGATCCCAGGTCAGCGTGAGCGACGCGGGATGAATCGTCGGGATCTGTTTGGCAGTGACGTGCGTGGAAATGAACAGGCGCGGAATTTTAACGTGCAGGAGATTCACCAACTTGAGTTGCACGCGCAACTGCGCTTTGCGCGCGAGTTCGTCCAAGCGCAAGGCTTCTTCGCGATTCAGTGCGTCTTGACGCAAACGCAGCGATTCGGTTTCATCGCCGCGCGCGGTCGCGCGTTCAATCCGCTCTATAAGTTCCGCGCGCAAATCGGCGTAATACCGCTTCATTCGCTCAGTCTGTTCGACGAGCCGCGTTTGCGTTTGATGCTGCCGCGCGTGCACTTCGGCGCGCACCGTGCGGACGATGGCATCACGCGCATCGAGGTACGCGCGGTCGAGCGGCAACGCTTTCGCATCGGCAAAGGTCCATCGCCGCGTCTCGGTGAACCGTTCGCCCTCCAGCAGGTCGTCGAGACGCCGCACCTGCCGACCATAGTAGCGATCAATCGCGATTGGGTACAGGGCTTGCTCTTTCTCGTCACCCAGGTACGTGACCTCGAACCAAAACAGCGTGTGCGTCACATAGAGCGGGCGAATATTTTCGATCCGCAACGTGATCGCCGCCGGTAAAACCAGGTCGCGCGTTACGCGTTGCGCGAGCGCGTGCGGCGACAAATGCGCGTCGTCGAGAAACGCCAAGCCGATTTGTCCGCGCGTCTGCGCGCGCGTCAACAGGTCGTCGAGCAGCGCACTGCCGAACGTGAGCAATTGCGCCGACGGATGTTCGGGCAACGCGTCGGGGTCGAAGGCAACGCGCAGTGGTTTATCCGCCTCGGGCGTCAACACGTCGTACACTTGCGGCTCGATTTCATCCGCTAATCCGCCGACCGCGTCTACGTATTCGATTAGGAATTGCTCTAATGGGTCAGGCATTTTAGTTCGTTAGTGCACTAGTGCGATAGTGCGATAGTTACCGACCAACTAACGCACTACACTTGCACCGCACGCAAGTGCAGGTGTTGCACTATCGCACTAGTGCACTACTCCGGCGTAAACTTTTCTCCAAACAGCCGCTCTTCTTGTGCGCGCTGGCGCAAGTAATTTTCTTTCGCCGACAACAGTTGATCGCCCAAGCGGTCGAGCGCGGAGCGAAAATCGGAATCGTCACGCGACTGCACCCACAAATCGGTCACGACTTCTTCGAATTCTTTTTCCTCATCCAGGTTTCCCAGGATCATATCAATCTCGCCGATGACGAGTTCGAACATGGCGATTTTCGCTTCGAGCAGATGTAACACCGCGGCTTCGAGCGTGTCCGCTGCGGCAAGGTTGAACACGAACACATCGCGCGTCTGCCCGATGCGGCTCAAGCGTCCGACGCGTTGTTCGATCTTCATCGGATTCCAGGGCAAATCGAAATTGCACACCGCATTGCAGAATTGCAGATTGCGTCCTTCGCTGCCCGCGTCCGTGCTGAGCAAGATGCGTGCGTCCTTTTGAAATTGCCGGATTGATTCCTCTTTTTCCAAGCGCAACATCCCACCGTGAAACACGACGACCGATTGCCCCGCCTCGCGCAAACGCTTGTGCAGCCATTCCTGGGTCGCGCGAAATTGCGTAAAGACGACCATCTTATCGGGAAAATCCTGGAGCAAGGCAAGTAAGCGGTCGGCTTTGCTGTTCGCGGTCAGTGCGCGCGCGGTGTCCGCAAATTGCGCGAGGGTCGCGCGTTCGGGGGCGGGCAAGCGTTCGTCGTCCGCGATGCGGGCGAGCGTTGGCGCGGCGGCTTGGCTCGCGCTGCCCAATTCTTTTTGCAAGGTGATGAGCGACATGCGCGATAACGCGCGTTTTGGCTGGGAACCGTCCCGCAGGGATTTGGAATCACTGGGAATATTCAAACGCTGGCGCACAAAACGCGAAACGTCATCGTACAGTGCGCGTTCCTGGTCGTTCAGCGTGACGAAATGGGTTTTCGCAATCCGCCGCGTCAGCGCCAGCCCAACCGTCGAGCGGCGATTGCGTACCATCACTTCGGCGAGGAGGCGATGCAATTCGTCTACATTGCGCGGCATCAGTTTGTCGCGGCGATCCACAAATTGTTTTTGAAATGAACGCGCGGTGCTGAGCAACCCCGGTTGCAGAAGCGTGACGAGGTTGAACAATTCTTCGAGATCGTTTTGCACGGGCGTCGCGGTCAACAACAAAATGTACTTGCGACGCAGTTCGGATGCCATCTGCCACAACAACGTCTGGCGATTGCGAAAGTGATGCACCTCGTCCACGATCACCAAATCCCAGTCCTGCTTGAGGAGCGCCGCGCGATGCGGCTCGCGTTTCGCAGTGTGGTACGATGCGATGATGCGGTCGTGCGCTGACCAGGCGTTTGCGCCTTGCTCGCGGAAACCTGGGTCGTCGTGGACGATGAAATCCAAACCGAACTTGCGGCGCATCTCGCCTTGCCACTGCTCGACGAGCGACGGCGGCGTGAGGATCAATACGCGGCGCGCGAGTCCGCGCACGACGAGTTCTTCGAGGATGATGCCGGCTTCAATCGTCTTGCCCAAGCCGACTTCGTCGCACAAGAGCGCGCGCCCGCGCAGACGGCGCAACACGGTGCGTGCAGTGCGAAGTTGATGTTCGAGCAGTTCGACATCGTGCAGCCACGGCAGGCACAAGAGTTGATCGAACCCGGCGACCATCGCGAGGCGCGTCGCTTGCAGCGCCAAACGAAAATCGCGCCAGCGCGCAAGCGCGGAACGATTTCCTAGCAGCACCGCGTCTTCCGGGCTGAAGGTGACGACATCGTTGGGCGGTGTTGAAATTTGAATGGGCGCAGCGGATTCGACGACGAGACGGAAGCGGTACGGCTGAACGGTCTGGCATTCGAGGATGAGTGTCCCAGGTTGTTTGGCGAGTGGACGTAGGAGCTTGACGCTTTTGAACGCGCCTTGTGCGAGATTGAATTTCAGCGTAGTTGGTTCAGCGGCGTCAATCACAACTTCGGCTTGACTGAGCACACCGGCGAGGACTGGGTCGAGTGGTAACAATCCTTGGCGCAACGTGTTCGCGTCCGCATTCAATTCGATGCGGTCGCCAATTTGAAACCCAGGTTCGGTGATGGAGAAAGTGCTCACGCCAACGATTATAGCCGTATTCGCATGATCTGCCAATTGACGCGGTAATGAGGGTAAGCAGAATTATGATCTGAAACGTCGCGCAACGCGGCGGCAAACCTCGCCGAGCCGGTCAATGTCGGCTTCCGTGTGGGCGGTGCTGACTGCGCCCAAGCCATGAACTACATGTACATTTTCCAGGAGCATCGCGATCGGCAAGACTTTTTCGCTGAGGACGAGATCGCACACGTCGGGGTCGCGCGTATCGTCCGGTCGTTCCAGTTGACGCCCGGCTTGATACGGGAAGAAAAGCATCGCCAACGAAATGCCGGTGATGGCATCGTTGGGTTTGCCGGTGCAGTACGCGTAAATGCCCTCTTCCGTGAACGCCGATACAATCGTCTGCCGGGTTTTTTGACCCAGCGCCGCAAGGCGCGGATAAATCTCCGCTTCATGCTCGACGAGGTACGTCATGAACGTTTTCGCCGCTAACATCGCGGCGGGATGACCCGAGTACGTGCCACCCGAAAACGCGACCGGGCGGCTGCTTCCACGCCCCACCAAGTTCATGATGTCGGCGCGCCCGGCGACGGCGGCAACCGGCATTCCGCCACCAATCGCTTTGGCGAAGGTTGCCAAGTCGGGCTTGACGCCAAACAGCGCGCCGGCATCGCCCGCGCGAAAGCGAAAGCCGGAGATGACCTCGTCGAAAATCAGCACCGCGCCGTATTGCTGCGTCAATCGTCGCGCGGTCTGAAGATATTCGCGTGTCGCCGGGATCGAGCCGCCCGCGCCGATGAATGGCTCGACGATGAAACCGGCGATCTTATCGCCGTACTGACGAAACTGTTTTTCGAGCATCGCCGGATCGTTGAAACGCGTAATGAGAACTTGATCGCGCGTGCCTGGGGCAAGCCCGGCGCTGTCCAAGGAGTCAAAGCCGTGACCATTTTGAAAATGCGATCCCTTGAGTCCCCAAGGTTGCCCGCCGTGCCACCCGCCGCCGATTTTCATTACGAGATTACGCTGGGTAAACGCGCCGCCGAGCATGATCGCGTACATCGTCGCCAGCGCGCCGCTCGTTGTAAAACGAACGCGCTCCGCGCCGGTTTGCCGGCAGAGAATCTCTGCTGTTTCAACTTGCAGCCGGTCGGTAAAGCCGGTTTGGAGACCCCGGCGCGATTCAAAGGCATCTGCCAAAACGGAAGAAACGATCGCCGGGTTGTGACCCAGGATGTTGGCGTAATGCCCTTGCCAAAAATCGAGAATGCGGTGCCCATCCTCGTCTTGGACGTACGCGCCCTGGGCGGCGACGATGCGCGGCGGAAACGGTTGCATGAGCCGCAGCGCATGGTTGCCGCCATCCACCATGTGCGCTTTGGCTGTCGCATTCAGTGCGGCGGATTTTGGCGAATAGCGTTGATATTCCGCTGTCAATTCAGCGAGCAGTTTAGTGTGGTCTCTTTGCATGATTCTCCTTTCACTTCACTCTCATCCCCCATCACCGCGAGTCTGGATCGCGCGCGTTCTCTACGCAGCAATCCCAACCGTCGCGCAGATTATACTGCGCTTGTCCACATTCACAAACTCACCCACGGTTTTTCAAATGTCATTTGCAGACCCATCCCCCTGCCCCCTTCCCTATAAGGGAAGGGGGTTGGGGGTTAGGTTGGCAAGTGAGTCAAGCGACTTTTGAAAAGCCGTGCAAACTCACCGAGCGTGTCCTCAGCCAATCCAGCCAGCAATGGGCGGGGTTGACGACAACCCAGTGATGGCGATAGGCGATATGCCAGCACACTGGGTTTAGGTTAGACCATGAACCTTCTCAGAATCACGCGAAATTTTTATCTTTTCCCCATTGACACCTGGGACACGCGGTAGTAGAATTTCCGAAACACGCGCCTGATGAAGGGCGAGAAAAATTGTTCCGACGATGACGTCGGAACGTGGGTGGTCGTCGTTGCGACGCCGCAAGGGCGAATCACAGATGCAAATTTGGCGAATTGCAAACCTTTACTGAGCATCGCCTAGAGATATTTTCGCATCCTCTCACGGCGCGCGTCAAGCCGTTAATTGAGATTTGCGCACGTGCGGGTGTTTTGCTCGTTGTGTATTTTTTTCTAGAGCGCTGGTTGCGCCAAACGAGCCATCTACCCGCGCGTGACTATGCCCAGCCGATCCTCGCGGTCGGGTTGGTTTGGCGCATCGCCGAAAACCCCCTACCCCTTCTCCTGTTTGGTGTTCTCGTCATCACGCGTTTCCGCGCGCTCGCGCGTCCGTGGCGCGATTTAGAACACGGCGCGGAATTGCGCGCGCTGATCGGTCTCCTCGCCGGAATTTACGCGTGGACGTTCGCCGCGTACGACTATAATTTCTATTTCAATCAAGGTCATTGGCTTGATCGCGCGTGGTTGATCGGTTTTGCGGTATTGATACTCTGGCGTCCAATTTTTCTTCTGCCCTTTCTCGCGCTCGCGTTCACGCTGATCTGGCAATTCGATTATCCGCTCACGTGGCAATTTAGTTGGACGGAAATTGATTTGCCTTTGCGCGCGCTCGTGTTGTTCACTGCCGCGTTTCTGTTGAACGCCGCTACCCGCGAACGCCGCGCGGACACGTTTCTGTTCCTGCTGCTGTGTCTCGTCGCCTCGGCGTACTGGAGCGCGGGCGTCGGCAAGCTCGAACTCGATTGGCTCGCGCATCCGTACCTGTACTTTTTGCTTCCCGCCGGTTACGCGCATGGCTGGCTCAGTTTCCTCGATGCGAACCTCATCGTTACATTGACCCAGTGGCTCGCGCCCTTTACCTTGCCGCTAATGCTTTTTACGCTCGTCGTCGAACTCGGCGCGCTCGTCGCGTTGTGGCGACGCGACGTAACCATCTGGTGGCTTGCCGGGTGCGTCGCGATGCACGCGGGCATTTTGCTCGTGTGCGGCATCGCGTTTTGGAAATGGATTCTGCTCGATGCCGCGCTCATTCTCATCTGGCGCAAAAATCGCGGCGCGGATGGTTTGCCGATTTTCACGCGCGCGCATTTTTTCATCAGCATCGTGTTGATTGCTGGGTCGAGCATTTGGTTCAAGCCGGTGCCGTTAGCGTGGTATGACACGCCGATTACGCGCACGATTCGTCTCGAAGCCATTGGCGCAAGCGGCGCGGCGTACGTGTTGCCGAGTCATCTGTTTTCGCATTACGCGGATCTCGTCACGTTCAGCAATTTCGGATGGCTCGATCCAGCGCGACACATCCCAAATCAAATCTGGGGCGTAACTATGAATAACGCGATGGCGCGCGCGTTGGTCGCCGTGAAATCGTTCGAGCAGTTCGAGGCGGTCGAGGTGGAACGGGGGAGTGGCGAGTTCGACGCGCCGCGCGCCGAACTGTTCGATGATCTCGTGCGCCGCTTTCTTGCCAATCGCAACGCGTCGGCGCGCGGGGTTTCCTTCCAAGCGCCGGGGCATTTGTGGGTGTTGCCGCGTCCGCCGGTCTATGCCGATCAAGAGCCAATTCACCGTGTCCGGGTTTATCAAGTAACCTGGCTCTATCACGACGGCGCGCTGGATTCGCGCCGTCAATTGATTCGCGAAATTTCCATCGCCGAATGACGTGGGTGTTCGCCTGACTGGGCTGGGTCGTTTGGCGATGGCGGATTAGCCATAGAGGACATAGAGGGCATAGAGAAAACAATCAGGATTTCTTTATCTGCTCTATGGCAAAAAAGAATGGCTATTGCCAAAGCAGATACAAAATGAGCAAAAAGTGAGCACTTACCGGACTGGCAAAGCCAAGTCACTCGGTTTATATTTCCCAGGATTGAAAACGCCAAACGGAAAAAACCATGTATTGCGTGGCAAGTAGAAAACGCGAGAGAGAAACACTGAATGGACACATTGATTCTTTCCAAAGACACCGTGCGCCAAATCGTCGCGCGCGTCGGTCTCAACGCGCTGATGGACGAAATGATCCAGCGGCTCACACGCGCGTTCGAACAATACGATCCCGCGACGACCCAGATTCCCGCGCGTTCCGGTTTTCAATACACATCGCCCAATCCCGGCTTGCTCGAATGGATGCCGGTGATGGCGAACGATAAAATCACGATCAAGGTCGTCGGCTATCATCCGACAAACCCGACGCGGCGAAACCTGCCGACGATCATTTCCAACATCAGCGCGTACGACACACACACCGGGCATTGGCTCGCCGTCGCCGACGGTACGCTGTTGACCGCGCTGCGTACCGGCGCGGCATCCGCCATCGCGACACGCGCCCTTGCGTCCGAGCGCAGCAACGTCGTCGGCATCATCGGCGCGGGCGCACAAGCGGTTACGCAACTCCACGCGCTCTCGCGCGTGATGGACATTGAAGGCGTGATCGTGTACGACGTCAATCCGCTCGTCAGCAAAACGTTTCCCGACCGAACTTGCTTTTTGAATTTGGATATCGCGCTCATCGGCAAAGATTCACTCGACTATTTGGTTACCTCCGCCGATGTGCTGTGCACGTGCACCTCCATTGACCCCGGCAAGGGTCCGGTTTTTCGGAACGTGAACGTCAAACCGGGGCTGCACGTCAACGCCATCGGCTCCGATTTCGCCGGTAAAGTCGAAATCCCGCTCGATCTGCTCAAACGGAGTTTTGTCTGCCCCGATTTTACGGAGCAAGCGATGTGCGAAGGCGAATGCCAACAACTCGCGCGCGAGGATATCGGTCCCATGCTGGTGGAAGTGGTGAAGCATCCGGAAAAATACGCGCATCTGCGCGGCAAGACCACCGTGTTCGATTCGACCGGTTGGGCGCTCGAAGATATGGTCGCGCTCGAACTGTTCAGCGATTACGCGCGCGACATGAACGTCGGCACGCGGCTCGAAATCGAAAGCATCTCGTCCGATCCGCGCGACCCGTACCGCGCGGTGCGGAACGGACACGAAGCATAGCGATGGATTTCTCTCTCACCGACGAACAACGCGAACTCCGTCACGCGATCATCGAATTCGCGCAACGCGAACTCGGCGGCGATCTGATCGCGCGCGACAAGCAGGGAATTTTTTCGCGCGAGCATTGGCGCAAGTGCGGCGAGTTTGGCTTGCTCGGATTGAACGCGCCGCGCGAGTACGGCGGGCAAGGCAAAGACGCGCTCTCGACAACGCTCGCGCTCGAAGCGCTGGGGTACGCGTGCCGCGACAACGGCTTGACCTTTGCGATCAGCGCGCAATTGACGAGCATCCTGCCGACGATCACCGGCTTTGCGAGCGCGGCGCAAAAGGAACGGTACGTACCGCGCTTGTGCAAGGGCGAAATGATCGCGTGCTACGGCATGACCGAACCCGCAACCGGTTCCGACGCGTTCGCGCTTGCCACGACGGCGACGAAACGCGAGGACGGCTATTTGTTGAACGGCGAAAAAACCTTCATCACTTTTGCGCCGCTCGCCGATCTCGCGTTGATCTTTGCGACGACGAATCCGCAACGCGGCAACTGGGGCATCAGCATTTTTTTTGTCGAACGCGGCACGCGCGGATTTGAGACGAGCGCGGTGATGGACAAGATGGGTTTGCGCACCGTGCCGATGGGCAAACTCACGCTGAAAGATTGTTTCGTCCCGACGGAAAATCGTTTGGGTCCCGAAGGCGCGGGCGCGAGCATGTTCAACTCGTCGCAAGAGTGGGAACGCGCGTGCATTCTCGCGAGCGAGATCGGCGCGATGGAACGTCAACTCGACGCGTGCATTCGCTTCGCGCGCGCACGGCACGCGTTCGGTCAACCCATCGGAAAATTTCAAGCGATTTCGAATCGCGTCGCGGAAATGAAATTGCGGCTCGAAACCGCGCGCCTGCTGACGTACAAAGCCGCGTGGCTCAAACAAACGAATCAGTCCGCGATGCTCGACGCCGCGCTTGCGAATCTATTCGTCGGCGAAAGTTTCGCGCAATCGTCGCTCGACGCGGCGCGCATTCACGGCGCGCGCGGGTACGTGACCGAATTCGAAATCGAGCGCGATCTGCGCGACGCGTTGGGCGGACCGATTTACGGCGGCACATCGGACATTCAGCGCAACATTATCGCGCGCTTGCTGGGATTGTAAGGCAAATTTCAAATTTGCCTTACGGGATTCAAATGATTTACTTACTCTCGCACATTCTCGACGAATCCGCGCAACGGTATCCCGATCATCCGGCGATGCGTTTCGCCGGACAAACGCTGACGTACGGCGAATGGCATCGCCGGGCGAACGCGCTCGCGCGTGTGCTGGTCGAACAAGGTGTGCGTCGCGGCGACCGCGTCGGGATTTATTTACGCAAGGGCATCGAAACGCCCATCGCGATTTACGGCATCTGGAAAGCCGGCGCGGCATACGTGCCGCTCGATCCGCTTGCGCCGGTCGCGCGTTTGAATTTTGTCGTCAACGATTGCGCGATTCGCCACATCGTTTCACAGGAAAACAAGGTGGATGCGTTGCGCGACATCGCGATGAACAGCCCGCTCGAATGTGTGATCGGCGTCGCGCCGCGCGAGGATGTGCGTGCGCGAGGCGTACCCTGGGACGCGCTCGACGGGCGCGCTGTTCCCGCGCCGGATATTTTGTTGACCGAACAAGATTTGGCGTACGTGATGTACACGTCTGGGTCAACCGGCACACCCAAGGGATTGATGCACACGCACGCGAGCGGCTTGGCGTACGCGCGACTCTCGGCGGATTTGTACGGCGTGACGCATACCGACCGACTCAGCAATCACTCGCCGTTGCATTTCGATATGTCCACGTTCGACTACTTCACGGGTCCACTTTGCGGCGCGACGACCGTCATCATTCCCGAACCGACGACGAAATTTCCGGCGAGCATGTCCAAGTTGATCGAAGACGAACGCCTGACGATTTGGTACTCGGTGACGACCGCGCTCGTGCAACTCGTTTTGCGCGGCGTTCTGCCGAGCCGCGACGTTTCATCCCTGCGCTGGATTCTGTACGGCGGTGAGCCGTTTCCGCCCAAGCATCTGCGCGAGTTGATGCGCCTGATTCCGCGCGCGCGCGTGAGCAACGTGTACGGTCCCGCCGAAGTGAATCAATGCACGTACTATCACGTCCCGCAACTCGCGGACGATTACGCCGAATCCATTCCGATCGGGCGCGTGTGGGACAACTCGGAAGGAATCCTGCTCGACGAAAACGATCAGCCCGCGCGCGCCGGCGACATCGGCGAGTTGGTCGTCCGCACGCCGACGATGATGCGCGGTTATTGGGGGCGTCCCGATTTGAACGCGCGCGCGTTTTATCGGCGGCAAGTGTTCGAGCAGTACGACGACGTTTTCTATCGCACCGGCGATTTGATGCGCGTGGACGCAGATGGCTTGCTTCGTTTTTGCGGACGCAAGGATCGGCAAATCAAAACGCGCGGCTATCGCGTCGAACTCGACGAAGTGGAGAACGCGCTTTCGCTGAACGCGGCGGTCGGCGAGTGCGCGGTGTACGCGGTGCCGGATGGCGAGGGGAGTCAGTGGGTGGAAGCCGCCGTCATTCTAAAAAAAGAGACGCCCATTCCCGATTTGCGAAATGATCTCGCGCAACGCGTCCCGCCCTACGCGGTGCCGCACAAAATTTTGGTGCTGGACGATTTCCCGCGGACGGGCACCGGCAAAATTGATCGCCGCGCGTTGCGCGAACAGGCGATTGAAAACAATGGACACGAAACGACGTAACCGCCATCTCATCCTCGCGCTCATCGCCGCAATCAGCATCGCGACGATTTTTAGCGCGCTCGGTTTTTCGCCGGAGCAGTGGGAAGACGGCTCGGGTCGCAAAGCCGATTGGCTCAATTGGCGTTTGAGTCTCGCGTTCGCGTACACCGCGCTGACGTTCATCGTCGCGACGTTCGCGCTCGGTCCGCTGTACGTTCTGCGCCATCGCGCGCCTCCCGCGAATTATATGTTGCGCCGCGATGTCGGCATCTGGGCGGCGAGCATCGCGTTCGCGCACATCGCGTTCGCCGTAACCGTGCACGCGCCGGGCGGTTGGCGCATTTGGTGGTACTGGATTCAGCATTTGCCCAACGCGCACAATCCCTTTCCGATTCAAGCGAATCTGTTCGGGTTGGCGAATTACATCGCGCTCGCGCAGGCAGGCATTCTCGCGATGCTACTGGTCATTTCGAACAACATCGCCTTGCGACGACTCGGCACGCGGCGCTGGAAGTGGCTTCAACGGACGAGTTATCTCGCGTTCGCGTTCATCGTTACTCATGCTTTGCTTTATCAGACCATCGAGCAACGCGATGCGCTGTTGCGCGCGCCGTTGATTGTCCTTGTCGCGATTGCCGTCGCGATGCAGATCACAGGTTTCATCGCCGTCAAAGCTAGATTATCAATCGCAAATCGCAAATCCAAAATTGAAAATCCAAAATCCCTGGAGCAATCCCCGACATGATGATGACCCAGACTATCTTTCAAATGGACGTAAAAGAATCTTTGCGCCAATTCATCCTCGGCGAGTTGTTGCTGGGACGCGCCATCGAATTGCGCGACGACGACGATCTGTTGCTGAGCGGGCTGGTGGATTCGCTCGGCGCGGTGCGGATGATCGCGTTCATCGAAACGGAATTCAAAACGACGATTCCACCCGAGGATGTCGTGATTGAAAATTTCCAAACGCTCGACGCGATGGCAGAGTATTTGAGCAAGCGAATGGAAACGTAGATGTCGGGGCGACTCGCGTGGTTGCCCAGACTGGGCACGCACAAGATGTGCCCCTACGCAAAACCGCCATCTAATTTTTTTCGGAGCAACTGCCGTGGCATTGCCGATTTCCGATAACACGCTGCGCGAACGTTCGAATCTCACCAACACCCAGTTTCTCATTTGGCTGGGGCAAAAACTCGATCCCGACGCGCCGCTCTACAATATGATTCAGGCGTTCGCGTTCGACGGTGCGATTGACCGCGCCGCGTTTCAACGCGCGTTCCAGGCGTTGATCAATCAGAGCGACGCGCTCCGCACCGTCGTCGTCGAGCTCGACGGCGCGCCGCAGCAACGCGTCTTGCCGCAACTCGATTACGCGGTCGAGTGGATTGATCTTTCGCGCGCGGACGATCCCCCAGCCGCGTTTGCAGAATGGCTCGACGCGCGGCGCGCGCGCGTCTGTGATCTGCGTGCGCGTCTGTTCGAATCGTGCCTTGTCCAACTCGCGCCCGCGCGATTCGTCTGGTATCTCAATCAACATCACCTCATCACCGACGGCTGGTCGTTCGTCGTCGTGTACAAACGAATGGCGGAGTTGTACGCGCGCGCGTTGCAAAACGATCTACGCGATCTGCCCGCGCGTCCGACGTTCCGCGAGTACGCCGATTACGAACGCGCGTTTCGCGCGACGCCGCAATTCGCGCAGGCGGACGCGTACTGGCGCGCGCAAACGCCCGCGTCGCAACCGATCGAATTTTTCAATCGCGTTCCCGCCTCACGCGGCGCGCGCACCGAACGCGTTGCGTTGGATTTGGGTGCGGAACGCTCCGCGCAACTGCGCGCGCTCGCGAACGCGCCGGGGATGCGCCTGTTGAGCCAAGACCTGTCGCTCTACGCGATCTTTGCGACGCTGATGAGTGCGTATCTCCATCGCGTCAGCGGCAATGCGCGCTTGACGATTGGCGTGCCGTTCCACAATCGCGCGACGGCGGCGCACAAGGACACGGTCGGCGTGTTCATCGAAATTTGTCCGCTCACGTTCGAGGTCGCGGACGACGATACGTTTGCATCGCTCCACAAAAAAGTTTCGCGCGAGGTGTTGAACGCGTTGCGATACGCGCAACCCGGCGTGAGTAGCGCGGAGCGCAATCGCGCGTACGAGATTTTGCTCAACTATGTCAACGTCGCGTTTCCCGATTTTGCGGGAATGACGCCACAGGTCGAGTGGATTCATGCCGGTTACGGCGACAGCAATCACAGTTTGCGTTTGCAAGTCCACGATTTCGGCGCGACCGGCAATTTCACATTGCACTTTGATTTGAACGCGAGCGTGTTCGACGAAGCGCAACGCGCGTGGACGATTCAACAATTCTTGCGCGTCGTGGACGCGTTCCTTGCCGACCGCGCGCGCGTGCTCAACGCGATCAGTTTGCAGAGCGACGCCGAACATCAGGCGCTCGTCGTCGCATACAATCGCACCGCGACGCCGTACCCGGCGGAGCAAACCGTCGTCGCGCTGTTCGAGCAACAAGCCGCGCAAAACCCGGACGACATCGCGATCGAGTTTGAAGGCGCGCGCTTGACGTACGCGGAACTGAACGCGCGCGCGAACCAACTCGCGCATCACTTGCGCGGGCGCGGCATTGCGCCAGAGCAACGCGTCGTGATTTACATGGCACATTCCAGCGAGGTCGTCGTCGCGATTCTCGGCGTCCTCAAAGCGGGCGGCGCGTACGTCCCGGTTGATCCGGCGTACCCGCCAGAACGCCTCGCGCTAATTCTCGCCGACACCCGCGCGCCCATGGTGTTGACGCAATCGCATCTCAAGAATCGCGTTCTCGAATTCGATGGAACCGTCTTGTGTTTGGACACCGAGTTTCTCGATCTCCACGCAGCGCGTCCAATCACCAATTCCCAATCACCAATTAATTCCGATTCGCTTGCTTATGTGATTTACACTTCCGGCTCGACCGGCAAACCCAAAGGCGTGATGATCGAACATCGCGCGTTGACGAATTATATTTGGTGGGCAAAAAGGGTGTACACGCAAGGCGAGCGGCTCGCATTTCCACTCTTTTCATCGTTGTCGTTCGATCTCACGGTAACCTCCATTTTCACGCCGTTGATTTCCGGCGGACGCCTCGTCGTCTATCGCGACGATCCCGACGCGCGCGGGACGGCGATTCTAAAAGTGATTGCGGACAACGCGGTGGATATTATCAAACTCACGCCCGCGCACCTCGCACTGATTCGCGATTCTGATCTGCGCGCGTCGCGCGTCCGCGCGCTCATCGTCGGCGGCGAAGATTTCAAAACCGAACTCGCCCGCGCGATCACGCGCGCGTTTGATAAGCCAATCGAAATCTACAACGAGTACGGTCCGACCGAAGCGACCGTCGGTTGCATGATTCATCGCTTCGATGCGGAACGCGACCGCGCGCTGTCCGTGCCGATTGGCAAGCCCGCCGACAACGCGCAAATTTACGTTCTCGATCAACATCTCAATCCCACGCCCACCGGCGTCATCGGCGAAATGTACATCGCAGGCGACGGACTGGCGCGCGGATATTTCGGTCGCGATGACCTGACGGCGGAACGATTCCTCAATTCCCGATTCCCGATTCCCAATTCCCAATTGCGCCTTTACAAAACCGGCGACCTCGCGCGGTGGCTTGCCGGCGGTCAACTCGAATTCCTGGGTCGCGCGGATCATCAAGTCAAAGTTGGCGGCGCGCGTATCGAACTCGGCGAGATCGAAGCGCGCTTGCTCGCGCATTCCGACGTGCGTGAGTGCGTGGTGGATGTGGTCAAACCCGCGCGCGTTACACAAGACGTTTTCTTTTGCGCGCGCTGCGGACTCGCGTCGAATTTTCCCGGCGCGAGTTACGACGCGAACGGCGTGTGCAATTTTTGCCGCGCGTTCGACACGTACAAAGACAAGGCGCAACGATATTTCAAGACGATGGACGATCTGCGCGCCATCGTCGCGCAGATGCGCGCCGCGCGCGCCGGCAAGTACGATTGCATCGCGTTGTTGAGCGGCGGCAAGGACAGCACGTACATGCTGTATCGCCTCGTCGAGCTGGGTCTCACGCCGCTCGTCTTTTCGCTCGACAACGGCTACATCTCCGAATCCGCGAAAGCGAATATCGTGCGCGTCGTGCAGGCGCTCGGCGTGGATCACGTTTTCGGAACCACGCCGCACATGAACGCGATTTTTGCGGACAGTTTGAAGCAGTATGCGAACGTCTGCAACGGTTGTTTCAAAACGATTTACACGCTCGCGGTCAATCTCGCGCGCGAGCAAAACATCCGCTACATCGTGACCGGCTTGTCGCGCGGGCAATTTTTCGAAACGCGCTTGACCGAGGACGTTTTCCTCGCGCCCGATTTCGATCCCGCCGCGCTTGACCAAGCCGTGATCGCGGCGCGCAAGGCGTACCATCGCCGCGACGATGTGATCTCGCACAAACTCGACGTGGATGTCTTTCGCGACGACGCGCTCTTCGACAACATCCAGTTCGTTGATTTTTATCGCTACTGCGACGTGTCGCTTGCCGAGGTGTACGCGTTCTTGACGGAACACGCGCCCTGGATTCGTCCGGCGGACACGGGTCGCTCGACGAATTGTCTCATCAACGAAGTCGGCATTTACCTTCACAAGAAACAGCGCGGCTTTCACAATTACGCGTTGCCGTACAGTTGGGACGTGCGACTGGGACACAAAACGCGCGACGCCGCGCTACAAGAACTCGACGACGACATTGACGCGGCGCGCGTCCAGCGCATCCTGAACGAAATCGGCTACGTCGAACCGGCGCAGGACGCGGAGACGAATCGGCTCGCGGCATATTTCGTTTCGGACAAGCCGCTCACGCCGGCGGAACTGCGCGCGCATCTCGCACAACAGTTGCCTGCCTTTATGCTTCCCGCGCATTTCATTCGACTCGACAAACTGCCGCTGACGCCGAACGGCAAAGTGGATCGTCAGGCATTGCCGCGTCCCGGCGAATCGCGTCCCGAACTGTCGGCGACGTTCGTCGCGCCGCGCACGCCGACCGAAAAATTGCTCGCCGAAATTTGGCGCAAGGTGTTGCGAATCGAACGCGTCGGCATCCACGACAACTTTTTCGAACTCGGCGGCGATTCGATTCTGAACATCCAAACGATCGCGCGCGCGAATCAAGTCGGCTTGAAACTCACGCCGAGTCAATTGTTTCAGCATCAAACGATTGCCGAGTTGGCGAGCGTCGCGGTCGCGCAGACGCGCGCGCGCGCGGAGCAAGGCGTCGTTACCGGCGATGCGCCGCTCACGCCGATTCAACATTGGTTCTTCGAACAGAATTTCGCGGACGCGCATCACTGGAATCAAACTCTGCAACTCGATATCACCAAGCGCACCGATCCCGCGCTGCTCGCGAACGCGTTGCGCCATTTGCTCGCGCATCACGACGCGTTGCGTTCGCGATTCACGCGCGACGAAAACGGCTGGCGGCAAACACTCGAAGCAGGCGCGCTAGGGCTTGGTCCAAGTCCGAATGTCACTGCGAGCGGAGCGAAGCAGTCCCCAAGCAACTTGGAGATTGCTTCGCAAAAACCGCTCGCAATGACAGACGGGCGCGACTTACCCAAAGCCCTAGACGCGCAGCAAGATGTTCTCGATGAAATTGACCTGTCGCATCTGCGTGACTCGGCGCAAGAAACCGAACTCGCACGCGCGGCGGACAAGTTGCAAACGAGTTTGGATTTCGAACGCGGCAGGATGTTGCGCGCGTTGTGGGTCAATCGCGGTGACGCGCATCCGCCGCGCTTGGTGATCGCCGCGCATCATCTCGCGGTGGATGGCGTGGCGTGGTGGGTCTTGCTCAAGGATTTGGAAACCGCGTGCGATCAACTCGAAGAACATCGCGCGGTCGCGTTGCCGCCCAAGACGACGTCGTTCAAGCAGTGGTCGGAAAAATTGAGCGAGTACGCCGGCGCACGCGTCCATCGCAATGCTTGGCTGACGCAAACCCAGGACGCGTCCATCGAAATTCCGTTCGATGCGCGCGGCGACAACGCGCAAGCGCACGCGGCGACAATCTCGATCGCGCTCGACGTGGACGACACGCGGCGATTGATGCGCGAGGTCGCCGCGCGGTTCAACGCGCAGATCAACGATCTGCTCCTCACCGCGCTCGCGCACACCTTGTCCGATTGGACGGGACGCGCCGCGCACACGATCACGCTCGAAGGACACGGACGCGAGGATTTGTTCGCCGAGGTGGACCTATCGCGTACGGTCGGCTGGTTCACCGCGATCTTCCCGGTCAATTTGACCGCGCGCGCCCAGCGCGTCGAGACGCTCAAGCAGATCAAAGAAACTCTGCGCGCGCTGCCGAATCACGGACTCGATTACGGCGTTTTGCGTTATCTCGCAAACGATGCCGCGCTCGCCGTCGCGCCGCACGTATTGTTCAACTATCTGGGACAGTTCGACGCGGTCGCCGCGGATTCAACGCGCTTTCAGTTGGCGGGACCGTTGCAACTCGCGCGCAGTCCGCGCGCGCAAAGACCATACGCGCTCGAAGTCAACGCGCACATCGCGGACGACGCGTTGCGCGTGGACTGGACGTTCGGCGCGCGTCTGCACCAACGCGCGACGATTGAACAACTCGCGCAAAATTATCGCGCGCATTTGTGCGCGTTGATTGATGGCACAGAAAACGCGCGCGCGCTCACGCCCTCTGATTTTCCAGAGGCGCGATTGAACCAAACCCAGTTAGACGAAATTCTCGCTGAGTTTACAGAACCATGACCACCGGAAACATTCAAGCGATTTATCCACTCACGCCCACGCAAGAAGGGATGCTGTTTCACGTCATCCAATCGCCGAACAGCGGCGTCTACGTTCAGCAATTGATTTGCGAACTTGACGGCGAACTGAATCGCGACGCGTTCACGCGCGCGTGGGAGATGATCGCGAATCGGCACGCTGCGTTGCGAACCTTGTTCACGTGGGAGAAACGCGATCAGCCGTTGCAGATCGTACGCGAACGCGTCGAACTGGATTGGCAGATCGAGGATTGGTCGTCGCGCGACCCAGCCGAACAGGACGCGCGGCTAGAGGAAATTTTGCGCGCGGATCGCGCGCAAGGATTTGAATTGACGCGTGCGCCGCTGATGCGTTTGCGTTTAATCCGCACCGCGCCGCACGCGCATCGCTTCGTCTGGAGTTACTCACATCTGATTATGGACGGGTGGTCAACCTACCTCGTCCTGCGCGAGGTGTTGGCATGTTACGACGCGCTTTGTCGCGGCGAAACATTTTCGCGCGAGTCGCCGCGACCGTTTCAAGATTACATTCGTTGGCTCGCGCAACGCGATCACACGCGCGCGGAATCATTTTGGCGCGCCGAACTGCGCGGCTTGGAAGCGCCGACGAAATTGGAAATCGAATCGCGCACAACGGGCGAAGCGGGCTACATTCAAACACGCGTCGCGTTGTCCGCCGAAACGAGCGCGGCGCTGCAAACGTTCGCGCAATCGAATCGCGTGACGTTGAACACGCTGATCCAAGCCGCGTGGGCGATTCTGCTTAATCGTTACAGCGGCGCGGACGAGGTGCTGTTCGGCGTAACGATGGCGGGGCGACCGTTCGATTTGGACGGCGCGGAAAAAATGATCGGCATGTTCATCAACACGCTGCCCTTGCGCGTGGCGGTGGACGCCGCCATGCCGCTCGATGCGTGGCTCGAACAATTGCAAGCGCGCAACGTCGCCCTGCGCGAGTACGAACACACGTCGCTCGCGAAAATTCGCGCATGGAGCGAGATGCAACAGCAGCGCGCGCTGTTCGATACGATTGTCGTTTTTGAAAATTATCCGACCGAAGGTTCGCTCACGCCGCCGACGTGCAACATTCACCTCGGCGCGATTCGACACGCCGAGCAGAGCAACTTTCCGCTCGCGCTGCTCGTCGTGCCGGGCGCGGCGATGCAGTTGTACCTCATCGCGGATCGCGCGCGTTTCGCGCCGGCAATCGTTGACCAACTACTCGCGCATCTGCAAACGATTTTGGCGAATATGCTCGCGCATTCCCAACAACGCGTGGGCGAGGTCGAAATGTTGACGCGCGCGGAACTGGATACGATGCTCGTCGAGTGGAACAACGCGCGATGCGATTACCCGCGCGACGCGTTGATGCACACGCTGATCGAACAACACGCGGCGCAAACGCCGGACGCGCCCGCGGTGTTTTATCGCGACGAATGTTTGACGTACGCCGAACTCGACGCGCGCGCGAATCGTCTCGCGAATTTCTTGCGCGCGCAAGGCGTCGGCGCGAACGTGTGTGTCGGCTTGTGCGTCGAGCGTTCGCTCGAAATGATCGTCGGCATCGTCGGCGTGCTTCAAGCCGGCGGCGCGTACGTCCCGCTCGATCCATCGTACCCGGCGGAACGTCTCGCGTTCATGCTGTCCGACACGCATGCGCCGGTGGTGCTGACGCAACGGCGATGGCGCGACGCGTTGCCGCACACAACCGCGCGCATCGTTTGCCTCGATGCAGACTGGGAATCCATTGCCAACTATCCAACTATCCAACTATCCAACGATGCGACTTCCGATTCACTCGCGTACATCATTTACACGTCCGGCTCGACCGGCAAACCGAAAGGCGTGCCGATCACGCATCGCCATCTCGTTCATTCGACGTTCGCGCGTTTCGCGTTTTATCCGGAAAAAGCGGAACGCTATTTGCTCCTCTCGTCGTTCGCGTTCGATAGTTCGGTCGCCGGAATTTTTTGGGCGTTGGCGCAAGGCGGCGCGTTGTGCCTGCCCGATCAAGACGGCGAGAAGGATGTGAATTACGTCGGCGATCTCATCGCGCGCTGGCGCGTAACGCACACGCTCGCGCTTCCCTCGCTCTACCATCTCGTGCTCGAGTACGCGGAACCCGGCGCGCTCGATTCGTTGCGCGTCGTAATCGTCGCGGGCGAATCCTGTCCTGCCGCGTTGATTCAGAAACATTACGCGCGTTTGCCGCGCGCGACGCTCTACAACGAGTACGGTCCGACCGAAGGCACGGTGTGGGCAACCGCGTGCGCGATTCCGCCGGACGCGACCCAGGTTTCGATTGGGCGTCCGATTCCGAACATGCAAGCGTACATTCTCGACACACATTTGCGCCCCGTTCCCCTCGGCGTTGCCGGCGAGTTGTACATCGGCGGCGATGGTGTTGCGCCCGGATATTGGCATCGCGAAGATTTGACGGCGGAGAAATTTACCATTTACCAATTCCCATTTAGCAATTCCCCAACCCGCCTTTACAAAACCGGCGACCTCGCGCGTTATCGTCCCGACGGCAACATTGATTTCCTGGGTCGCGTGGATCATCAAGTGAAAATTCGCGGTTATCGCATCGAAGTCGAAGAGATCGAAGCGGCGATCAAGCAATACGCCGGCGCGCAAGACGCGGTCGTCATCACGCGCGATGCCGACGACGGTCTGCTTGCGCAACTCGAAGCGCGCGGCAACGCGCGCGCGCGGCAACTGCTCGACGAGATCGAGCAACTTGGTTAATCCGCGAAGCACGCGAATCTTCACGAATTGAACCGCTCAGATGTCATTGGGAGGAGCAAAGCGACGAAGCAATCTCCGCCCCCACCCTGCCCTCCCCCGCGCGCGGGGGAGGGTTGGGGAGGGGGATTGCTTCGCAAACGGCGCTCGCATTGACAGAATTGAACTTATGACTCGCAAACTCAAACGCACGCAAAATTTTGAACTGACGCTCGACCTCAAGAACGAAAATTTCATCGCGCCGCCGCGCGCGTCGCAACGCAATTGGCTGTTGAACAAGGCGATGGCGGAATTCGCCGACGACCTGAATCAACTCGATCAACTTGCCGCGCGCTTTGTGCCCGGCGCGGAAAGCGTTCACATCGCAGAACGCGGCAACGCGCCGCTCGCCGATGACGAAATCATGGAAGACTGGCAAATTCCGTTGATGCGTGCGATGGCGCAGATCGCCACGCAAACGCACGGCGACGTGCTGGAAATTGGGTTCGGGCGCGGCGTGTCGGCAGAATACATTCAAGCGTGCGGCGTCACATCGCACACGGTGGTCGAGTGCAACGATTCGGTCATCGCGCGGTTTCACGCATGGCGTGCGAAATTTTCCGAACGCGACATTCGCTTGATTCAAGGCAAGTGGCAAGACACGGTGGCTCAATTTGGAATGTACGACGGAATTTTTTTTCACACGTTTCCGTTGAACGAAACCGAGTACGTCGAGCAGGTGTTGAACAGCGTGACGTTCGCCGAACAATTCTTCCCAACCGCATCCGCGCATTTGCGCGACGGCGGAATTTTCACGTATATGACGAACGAGATGGATTCGTTCAGCCGCGCGCATCAGCGATTGGTCTTGAATCACTTTCGCGCGTTCGAACTCGCGCGCGTCAAACTGACCCTGCCGCCCGACCTGCGCGATACGTGGTGGGCGGATTCGATGGTCGTCATCAAGGCGGTCAAATGAGCCAATTGTCCGAACGACTCGCCGCGCTGTCGCAACAACAACGCGCGCGCCTCGCGCAAAAACTCGGCGCGACGCCGAACGCGAACGCGAGCAAACAACTGGTTGCGTACGTCGTGTTCAAAAACGGCGCAGACGCGGGCGACCTCAAAAATTTTCTCGGCGCGCGACTGCCGAATTACATGCTGCCCGCGCACATCATCGCGCTCGACGCGTTGCCGCGCATGCCGAACGGCAAAGTGGATCGCAAGGCGTTGCCCGATGTCGCGGCGACACCTGCCGATGCGTCCGCCGCGCTCGTCGAGCCGCGCAACGAAATCGAGAAACAGTTGGCGCAGATTTGGTCCGAGGTGTTGGGTCTCGAAATAGTCGGCATTCACGACAACTTTTTTGAAATCGGCGGCGACTCGCTGGTGTGTATTCAGATCGTCGCGCGCGCGCGGCGCGCCGATATTTTCTTTACGCCGACCGACGTGTTCGATCATCCGACGATTGCCGCTCTCGCCGCGATTGCAACCGCATCGCAAAAGCAAACTGCCGAGCAAACATTAGTGATCGGCGCGGTTCCGCTGACCCCAATTCAGCATTGGTTCTTCGAGCACAATCTCACGCGACCGCAACAGTGGAATCAAGGTTTCTTGTTGCGCGCGAACGAATCGCTCGATCCCGCCCGCGCGCGCGAAACAGTCGCGCAACTTTTGAAACAACACGATGCACTGCGCGCGCGGTTTTGGCAAGCCGACGGAAAATGGCATCAGGAATTTTTGGGGATGTTGGCGGAGATTCCGTTCGAACCAATCGCGCGCGATGAACCGGTCGAAAAAATCGCGACGCGTTTGCATCGCGCACTGAATCTCGAAACAGGCGCGCTGATTCGGTTCGCGCAGATTGGCGCAAGCGAATTGTTGATCGTTTGCCATCACCTGGTCGTGGACAATCTTTCGTGGCGCGTGCTTTTGCAAGATTTCGAAACGATCTATCGCCAGGCGCAACTTGCGCCCAAGACGACCTCGTTCAAACAGTGGAGCGAACAGCAAGCCGCGCACGCGGAATCACCGGCGCTGATCCAGGAGCGCGCGTTCTGGCTCGATGCGAAATTCGGCACACGCGCAACCCTGCCGCGCGATTTCGACGCGCGTGCGGACAACTCGGTGCGTTCGGCGCAAACGGTTACGGTCGCGCTCGATGCCGAAGAAACGCGCGCGCTGATGCACGACGTGCCGCCAGCATATCGCACGCAGATCAACGACGCGTTGTTGACCGCGCTCGCGCGCGTGTTGGCAGAGTGGACGAACGCGAATTCCGTTTTGCTCGCGCTCGAAGGACACGGACGCGAATCGCTCTTCGAGGGCGTGGATGTCTCGCGCACGGTTGGCTGGTTCACGACGGTGTTTCCCGTCGCGTTGCAAGTTGAAGCGCACGCGGATTGGGGACAAACACTCGTTGCCGTCAAAGAGCAACTGCGCGCGATTCCGAATCACGGCATCGGACACGGCATCTTGCGTTACTTGTCGCGCGACGCCGAGACGCGCGAAAAATTATCCGCGCTCCCCGAACCTGAAATCGTGTTCAACTATTTGGGACGCTTGGACGAAACGCAACACGCGCGCGGCTTGTTCGAGCCAGTTGCCGAGTCGGTCGGCGAGGCGCGGCATCCCGACGACGCGCGCCAATATCTCATCGAGATTAACAGTTACATTCGCGACGGCGCGTTTCACGCGGTCTGGACCTTCAGCGAGAATGCGCATCGCGCGGAAACGATCGCACGACTTGCCGCGCGATTCGCGGACGCGTTGCGGCAATTGATTCGACACTGCCAATCGTCGAACGCGAGCGGCGTAACCGCGTCCGATTTCGCGCTCGCATCGCTCAACCAAAACGACCTGAGTCAGATCGCAAACGCGCTGGCTGAGGTGGATGGGGAATAGGTGTCCAACCTGGCGAAGGTTTTAAAACCTTCGCCAGGTTTCCAATCAACGTATGAAAAACGTTCAAGACATTTACCCGCTCTCGCCGATGCAAGAATTGATGCTCGTCCATTCGCTCGGCGCGGCGCAATCGTCGGTGTTGTTCAATCAACTCGTGTACATCGCGCGCGGCGCGTTGGATGTGGATGCGTTCGAACGCGCATGGCGCGAACTCGTCGCGCGACACGCGATTTTGCGGACGGCGTTCGTGTGGGAAAAGTTGAAAGAGCCGGTTCAGGTCGTGCGCGAGTCGGCAACGCTCGAATTTGAAAAACACGATTGGCGCGCGACGCCGGCGTCGGACCACGAAAAATGTCTGAATGAATTTCTGGAGCGCGACCGCGCGCGCGGATTCAAACTGACTCACGCGCCGTTGATGCGCGTCGCGTTGATCCAGATCGCGGACGATGTGCATTACCTGGTGTGGAGCAGTCATCATCTCATACTCGACCGTTGGTGCATTCCGCTCGTGTTGAACGAACTCGCCGCGCTCTATCGCGCGCAGATGCACGGCGAAGCGATACCGCCGGACACGCGGCGACCGTTTCGCGATTACATCGCTTGGTTGCAAAAGCAAGACCGCGCGGCGGCGGAATCGTTTTGGCGCGCTGAATTACGCGAAGTGAAACCCACGTCAATTTTGCCGCCTGCCGCCGGCGCGAGCGAGTATCGCCACGCGGAACGCGCGCTCGCCGAATCCACGACGAAAGCACTGCGCCGACTCTCCGCGCAAAATCAACTGACGCTCAACACGCTCTTGCTTGGAATGTGGACGCTCGTGTTGAGCCGTTGGTCGGCAAGCAACGACCTGGTGTTGGGCGTCACGGTTTCAGGTCGTCCGCCTGAATTGCCCGGCGTCGAGACGATGCTGGGATCGTTCATCAACAACTTGCCGCTCCGCGCGCGCTGGCGGGATGACGACGCGGTGTGGACATGGCTCATGCAACTACAAAGAAAACAACTCGCGCAGAGACAGTTCGAGTATGTTTCGCCGGTCGCGCTGCAAGAGTGGGCGGAGTTGGACGCGCGCGCGCCGCTCTTTGAAAATCTGTTTCTATTTCAAGCCGCGATCAAATCGGCGCAGGCGAACGCGCTCGATTTGCGTCCGTTCAAAGGCGGCTTGACGACGAATTTTCCGTTGACGTTGGCGGCGATGGATGAAGGCGAACGTGTTTTGCTCTGGCTTGGTTACGACGCGGCGCGGTTCGATGAAAACACCGCGACGGAAATTCTGACGCGTCTGCAAAGTTTGCTGGAGCATCTGGCGAACGATGCCGCGCAAACGGTGGGCGCGTTGGCGCGGCGGATCCCCGCCGATAAACCCTGGCGCGCGCACACAACCCCATCGCGCGCGACCCAGGTTCCGGCAAAAATCGAAACGGTGAGCAACAGCATCGAAGCGCGTTTGCTCGCGTTGTGGAGTCAGGTCTTGGGAAAATCGGCGATCAGCGCGAACGCGAATTTTTTTGAACTCGGCGGCGCTTCGTTGCAGGCATTGCAACTCATCGCGAAAATCGAAAAGGAATTCGAGCGGAAATTACCGGTCTATGTGCTTTTTCAAGCGCCGACGATTCGCGCGTTGGCGCAGGCGATCAGCGACGGCGTCGCGCCGAGTCCGTGGCAATATCTCGTGCCGATTCAACCGGCGGGCACGCGTCCGCCGTTTTTCTTGGTGCATCATGGCGCGGGCGGCACGTATGGTTTTGCCAACATTCCGCGTTATCTCGATCCAGCGCAACCGCTGTACGGCATTCAAGAATCCGGGGGGCGTCCCGGCGAAGCGTCACCCGCAAGCATCGAAGCAATGGCGCGCGAGTATGTGCGCGAGGTGCGCGCGGTGCAACCGCGCGGACCGTATACGTTGGGCGGATTTTGTTTTGGGGGCATTGTCGCGTTCGAGATGGCGCAACAGTTGCAACGCGCCGGCGAGCAAGTGAAATTGCTCGTGCTGGTGGACGCGACGAGTCCGGATTTTTCGCCGAACGCGCCGCGCGCCGAACGCGCGCAGAAGCACGCCGCGCGGATGGCGACGATGAATGGGCGGCAAAAAATCGGATACGTTTTGCGGCGCATCGCGCGGCGCGTGTATTGGGAAACGCGCAATCGCGTTTATGCCGCGCGCGATGCGGTGTGGATGACGATTTATCACATCAACACGCGTTTGGGATTGCCGGTGTCCGGGAAGATTCGCGGCTTGTACCATTTGCAGTGGAACGCGCAATTGCTCACGCGCTATGCCGCGCAACCGTATCGCGGCAACGCGATTCTAATTCGGAGCGAACAACCCGACCTCGCGTTGGATTACGGTTGGAACGCGTGGATTCAAAATCAAGTCACGCTTTGCCCGATGCAAACGCAAGATCATCTGGGAATGTTGATGGAGCCGCAGGTCAAGGCGTTGGGCGAGTATTTACAAAAGCATTTGAACAATGGGCGTGAGTAAATTGGCAATTACTCGAACCGCCAGCACCGCAACTCGCGTTCGCGCGCTTGAATCGCGATAGCGCCGACGTACCCTGGCGCGGGTTCGAGCGCGAAGAGCGACCAGCGTTCTGACGCGAACGGATCATCGCGCGCAAACAACAATCGCGCCGGTTCGCCGGGCGCGAGCGTAACGTCGAATTCGTCGAGCGGTTGACTCAGACCTTTGCCGATCGCTTTGATGTACGCTTCCTTGCGCGTCCAACAATTGAAAAAACCGCGCGTGTGTTGATGGGCGGGCAGTGCGCGCAACGCGGCAACTTCGCGTGGCGAAAAAAATCGCGCGGCAATGTCGGCGCGGTTCTCAAGCGGCTTGATGAATTCGACATCCACGCCGATGGGCGCGTGCGCGGTGATCGCGCAGAGCGCGAGATTTTCGGAATGCGCCAGGTTGAAACGCAGAACGGGCGTGGGTTGAATCAATTCCGGTTTGCCGAATACATCCGTAGCGAAAGCCAGGTCTGGCGGCGCGATGCGCGTATAGCGCGCGAGAATCAAGCGCACACTTGCGTGCGCGACGATGAACCGCGCGCGATGTTCGGGAAAATGAAATGCCTGAGCGCGCGCGCGTTCATCACGTGAGAGGAGCGCGCTTAAATCATCCGCGCGCGCAGACGAATCGAGCGTGATGCGCCACACGTGAATCTGGTTGGGTTCGAGCGTTAATTGATTTGGAGGGCGTTGCCAAGCGTAGGACATTTTGTAGACTGATTATACAATTTTTCGCATTCAAAAGAAACCTGGCATCATCGTAGGGGTGTGCGTCAAGTTTTTGGGTGGTGAAAAAACCTTGCGAAGGTTGAACGGCAATCCTATTTGATTTGTCGTCAAAACCTTTGCAAGGTCGAGTGTTCCAAAATTTTGACGGACACCTTCATCGTAGTGTGGGCAGCTCGCCGCGCGACGATGGGTACACCCACCAAACCACACGGAGGGAAAAATGTATCTCGTGTTCACGATACTCGGTTCGATTCTTGTGCGCTACGCGGCATTCGGGTTGGTCTTGGCACACTCTGGCTCGGTTGGCAATGCCATCGAAGGATTTTTGCATCCGCTTCTCGGCATTGACCACTTGCTGGCAATGATTACCGTCGGCATGTTGAGCGCGCAAATGGGCGGGCGCGCGATCTGGACCGTGCCGACGACGTTCGTGAGTGTGATGGTGATCGGCGGCATCCTGGGAATCGCCGGCGTCGCGGTGCCGTTCGTCGAGTACGGCATCGCGTCGTCGGTCGTCATCCTGGGTGTCGCGTTGCTGACCAAGCGGCGCACACCGGAAGGGATTGCGATGCTGTTTGTCGGCTTGTTCGCGGTGTTTCACGGACACGCGCACGGCGCGGAGTTGGGGACGGTGAGTGATGTGATGCAAGTGATTGCGTACGTGCTCGGCTTTATCGTCGCGACGGCGGGCTTGCACGTCATCGGCGCGCTGCTGGGATACATCGCGTTGCGAAATTCGCGCGGCGCGCTGATCTTGCGCGTGTCCGGCGCATGCATCGCGTTGATGGGCGTGTATTTCGTTTCGACGGTGGGCGCGGCGTAACCTGGTCGGACCCTACGAGGTTGTCTTAAGTCTCACGCCAAGCCGCAAAGAGCGCCATTTTCTGTTCTCTTTGCGCCGTTGCGTGAGAAACCAGCGCCCCTATTTAACATACTCTAAGGGTTTACAAAAGCCAACCTTGCGAAGGTTTTGCCGTCAAAACAAGTGTGGTTTGCAGGCGGCAGGCGTGTCATTAATTCCTTCATCCGCGAATCTCGCGAATCTGCGCTAATTTTGTTTTTTATTCGCGTGATTCGCGTGATTCGCGGATCAATTAATGATTTTGGCGAAGGTGTTGATTAAGCGACACGTTTCTAATCAACCTTCGAAAGGCATTTCGCCGAATTGTTAAAAAGCTCTTAGGGTCTTGGGAGAGTCTATGGAAGAACTTTACGATCCACTCGCGCTCGAAAAGAAACTCGCGCCGAAACTCAGCCACGCCGAGTACATTCTGTTGCTCGTGATCGCGGTGATGTTGTGGACGGCGGGATTCGTTGACTTGTTTACGCACACGACTCCCGACGGACAAATCTTCGGTTTGTACTCCGCACCGTTTTTCATTCTGCTCGTGCTATACACGTTGGGGTACGCGTTCTGGTTCGGCTTGATCGTGCCGCGCGATAGCATTACTTGGCTCAAGCGCGGGCTTGCGTACATCCAGAATCACGCGGCAGTCGGAGTCACGATTCTCGCCGCGCTCGGCGCGATTTTGTTCACGATGTTCGTGTGGGATCAATGGCTGTCGTACCCGTTGCTGGCAGCCGCGATGCTGATCTTGATCGTCGTCGTCGTCGGCATGATCTTGCTCGCCAAGCCAGAGCCGCACGTCAAGATGCAAAATTGGCGCAAGGTCGTGCTGGTCGCAGCGCTGGCGTACCTCGGCGTCGAGGGCGCGTTGCAAATCGGCGCGCTCTTCAAAATTCTGCCCGCGCAAAACACATCGGGATTGTTCGTGCCGCACGGACGCGTGTATCAAAATCGCGAAGGCGCGGCAAATGGGCTGACGAATCGGTACGGCTATTACTATCCGCCGTTTCGGCTCAAAGCGGACGCGCGCAAAATCGTTTTGGTTGGCGATACGTTTGTGCAAGCCCTGCAAATTCAGCCCGAACAAAATATGGGTATCGGGTTGGAAAAGCAAATCCGAAAAAATGAACGCGATACCGAAGTGCTGGCGATCGGTTTTCCCGGCTATGGTCTGGGGCTGTACGCGGATCCGATTCTTTATCCGTACATTCTCAAGCCGCTCAGTCCGAACGAAGTCGTTGTCGTGTTTCATCTCGTGAATGATCTACAAACTCAGACTGCGTCGGCGAACACGATTCCGCAGTTTAGCGTGGACGATCAGGGCAATGTCGTGACTCATCCGGACGATGTGGTCACGCGGCACACGCTTCAACACGTCGTCATCACTGGTTATGAACCGGTTAAACCGGTGCAAGCGCTGCAAAGCCAGTTGTTCACGCTGACGTTGGTGGATTCGCTATGGCGCGGTTTTCGAAATCAGCCGCCGCTCGTGCCAACGTTCCCCGCGAACACCGACAGCGCAACCGATACCGCGCCATTCGGCGCGAGTAGTTTCGTGTTCGAGCGCGAGGGTAGTGCAGCGTCCGCGCGTTCAATGGCAATCGTAAAAGGATTGCTCAAGAATTTCAAACAGCATCTCGATCAACAAGGTGTCAAGATGCGCCTCGTTACGATTCCGTACTTTCCTGCGGCGTTCTATCAACAATATCAAGGACGCGCTTGGTCGCCCGCGCTGGGCAAGTACGATGTGTTTCGACCGGAGCGCGAACTGGGACCATTCGCGCAAGAGAATGATATTGCATTCTTGCCGATGGGACAGTTCATTCGCCAAGCGGGATTGAACACGGACGAAATCAAAGCGTTGTTTTACAAAGATGGGACCGGACACTTGACGCCGCAGGGACATGCGTATTTCGCGCAAGCGATGTATGCGTGTTTTTACGGCGCGGATCGCGGTGCGTGTGGAATCGAATAGCGCGTGAACACGCGCGTTTGCACGCGACTCTCCAAAAAGAGTCGCGTGTTTTTTTTGTGATGGTAAAACGCTGATCTCTCATCCCATTGAAAGTTGCGCGGTTCAGCGCGCTTGCGATGAAGATCAATGGGAAAATTCAGCGAAAACTGAATGGCTATGTCGTGACATTGCCCGATGGCACGGCGCCGATTTATTTTCTCGTATCCAAACAGGCGCTTGAACGTCGTACAAGTAGAGAGAGTGTGTCGGAATTTCTGCGGCGTTAATGAGCGGTTGAACTTTGTGGGTTTGATATGTTCCAGTGGCACAGAAAACTTGGCAAGTCTTCGAATGTTTGGCTTGAGCCAGAGCTACACAAGACGCTGGCGTGTTTAGACGCTGTGCCGGAACGAAATCCGCACGCTGCTGCGCGCGGTCGCGCCAGGTTTCTTGCCACCGCCGAATCCCTGCGGCAACGTTTGCCGCAGACGCGCCATGCCGATCACCCAGGATGGCTGGTTTGGTTCGCGCCAGTGGGACGTTTTAATCTATCGCCGTTGAAAATTTTGCTTGTCGTTGTAGCAATCGTTTTGGGCAGCGGCAGTGCGAGTGTCTACGCGGCGCAAGATACGTTGCCCGACAACCCATTCTATTTCGTGAAAATCTGGAGCGAAGATGTTCAGCTTGCGCTGATTGGCGATTTGGAAATGCGCGCGAATCAATTGCTCAAGCTATCGGATCGTCGCGCGCAAGAAATCGCCGCGCTGAACGCGAAAGGTATCGCACCCGGCGCGGCGGTTTTTGTGCGCCAGCAGGATGAGATCGAAAACGCGCTGGTCCTCGCGGCGAACTTGGATGACTCGGCAAGCAATCGTGTGCTGGCGCGTGCGCGCGAGACGCTTGATCAGCAACTGCAAAACATGTCGGACGCGACAACGCCGCCCATTGAGCAAGCCCGCGAGATGATTGCCCACCGGCTCGCGTTGACAGAATTAGGATTGGCTGACCGCGAGGAATTTCGCGCCCGGGTGCATGGGGAACTGAAACCGGCAACGAGTCCCTCTTCGAGTTTCCCAACTGGATCACCTTTGCCGACACTCGCACGCGCCACCCCGCGCGCGACGACTATTCCTCCGGCGTTGATCGTTCCCCCAATCCCTTCGCCCGTGAGGACGAGCGCATGGCATACGCCAGTCGTTGACGCGACCTTGATTTCGCCATCGCGTACAGCTACGCCTGCGCCGGTGAATCAACCAACGCCAACGGCGGTTCAGATTCCAACGCATTCACCAACATTGCGGGTAACTCGAGTGCCTTCGGTTGTGATGACCCCACCGAGTTTTCCAACCTTCCCAGTATTTCCGACCTGGTCGGTCATGCCGACCTCGCCGAATATTCCAACCGTACCTGCCGCACAAACACCGCGCAGTTTTCCAACTATGCCGGCTTTCCCGACTTTTCCGGTTGTGCCGACCTCATCATATATTCCAACCGTGCCAGTGATCCCGACCGTACCCGCCGTGCAAACACCGCGCAGTTTTCCAACACTGCCGGCTTTCCCGACATGGTCGGGTGTGCGTACACCATCCAACTTGCCTACGTCGCAACCACCGACCGGCAAAGCCACGACTGTGTCGCCACCGGCTAGTTCGCCCCAGCCAATTCCAACTAAATTGCAATCACCACCTTTGCCAACGTCCGGGCATTAGCGAATCAATAAAAACGTGACGCCGCAATCGAATCACTGCGGCGTCACGTTTTTTTAGCGCATCATTTTTTCTCATCAAGCCAGAAAGGATGGTTGAATACAACATCTCCAGTTGTTGCGACGATTTGAGAATTGACCTTTGGCAACTTCACTATACCGTCGAATGCCATCGAAATGGCTACGGTCCAACGGCGCTCGTCTGTCCGAATGGCGAACTCGTTGTTCCGCCTGTGCCCATGACTCGAAGCTGAACCGCGTTGATACTGCCGTCCGGTTGGATGTACCCTTTCACTTCGACGATCGAGCCAACTCTGGCAGGACCATTGAGGATTTGGGTCTGGCTGGTCACGTTCACTTGCAACCCGCTGACCATCCACGTGCCCACCGTTCCAGAATTCGGCATGCTCTGGACCGTGCCATAGAACTTGATGTACTTGTTGACTGGCGGAGGAGACGTGTTGGCTCTCACTTCGATTTCTGTTGCGTTCACCGAGCCATTGGCTTGGGCAATGCCTTTCACCTGGACAAAAGCACCCACCTGAGCCGTGGCGCGTGTCTGGTCAATTTTTGTGCTGGCGGAGACGTTCACTTTGATTCCGCTGACACTCCACTCGCCGACGAGACCACCACTCGGCAAACTCTCGATCTTGCCAAAGAACGCAACGGGTTTGCCTTGATTCTGCGGCACAAATACGACGGTGATCTCGATGGCATCCACAGACTGGTCATTCTTGAGCACGCCTTCTACCTTGACAAACGCGCCGACGACAACGTTGCCCTTGGTCTGATCAATCTTGGTCGTGTTGGCGACATGGACGATGACACTTTGGTTTACCGCTACTTGCACAGTCCAATCGCCAACTAGGTTGGCGGCGGCGGGCAAGACCTTGACGATGCCAAAGAACTTGGTTTTGTCGCCAACTCCGGCGACGACGGTAATGAACGTCCCATCTACCGAACCATCGGGCTTGGGCCACCCTTGCACGGCGACGAGCGCGCCAATGCTGACCGCGCCCTTTTGTTGGTCAACCACCGTACCGCTCGTCACATGAACGATCACATTGTTGACTTTCCAATCGCCAATAAAACCGGGCGTGTTCGGCAGACTTTGAATGGTGCCGAAGAAAAAGGTGCCAACGTACTCGTCCGCTTGAGCAACTGGGACCGGCAACAAACCGATTGCGATTGCCAGCAAGAAAACTAGTCCCAACCATCGCATGTGCTGATTAACTTTCATCGCTTGACCTCCTTTGATGGCAAGCCGAGTAATCACGTTCCCGCGCATTTCGAGCGAGTGTCTCAATGGTGGGTCTGGTGTAAACTCGCTCTATATATTATGACGTGGGATGACTTGGCTGGTTACTCTGTAAGCGGGAGGTGAGTGCTTGCGTTTCTTCGCTCGCCATTCTACTTGACGCTGAAACTTGATGTCTGAGCAAGAATGCTGTTTGAGTAGATTTCGACACGATATGTACCCGTTAGCGTGATGGGACCCTGAGTGAAATCAACGAACGTATTTCCAGACTCTGTGATCCACTCGATGGGATTGGAGATTTGGGTGTTGGGCGGCGCGGCGTTGCCGACATCAACAGCGTACCATACCGCTTTCACTTTTATTTGAGCCGGCGCATTTTGCAAAGCAACTATGGCGTGCACGACCGCGTTGCGCGGGAATACGGTCGCCACGTTAACCGGTGACCCGGTAGACAAATCAACTCCCTGCGCCAAGGTTACACTTTTGATGAAGCTGGGTGGCTGGGTGGCAGATGGCGTGGATGTGCGAGTCACGGTAGGTGGGAGTGCGGTGGGCGTTGTGGTAAAAGTGGGTCTTGCCGTATTGGTCGCCGTCGCATTGGGTTTCACGGTACTTGTCGCCGATGTGACTATGCCTGGTCGCATCGGCGGAGTTTTCGTTGGGGTCAGTGGTGACATCCGAGCCGACGTGGTCGGTGTGATAGGAAAGGAGAAAAGAGGCGTCTCTGCCGGGATCGCTTCAGTTGGTATGGGAATTAATGCGATGGCTTCCGGCTCGGTATCGGTTGCGATAGGCGCTGGCTCTGCCGGCGCAATTTCGGCGCGCGAAAACACTTGACAGGCGAGCGCCGGCAGAATCAGGAGCAATAGGTTTGGAATTAGAAACAAAAGCACGCGGCGTTGCATTCTTTCCTTCGTGCCCTCCGGATGTACGGTGCGCTTGGGTTGCGCGTGCCGGCTTACTGGCATGCGCTAACGACCACATCATCAATAAAGAAATTGGTGGGATCACTCGAATCCGTATTCGCGACAAGGACGATTCGCAGCGTTTGTCCGGCGTACGTCGGCGAAATCGGAATCACTTGTTGCACCCACGCTGAATTTGCATCGCCATCATACAATGTGTACACCGTCTGCAACCAATTTCCGTTTGCGTCAGTGATTTGAACATGAAGACTATCGTTGATGAGAGGGGCGGACTCGCTAGTGTTCACGTGCCACCAGAAACTAACTTGGAGGGTTGTCGCGCTGGTCGCCACGGTGAATGTTTGCCACACGCTCTCTTGCACTAAATTAGCGCCGCCCAACCATGCCTTCCATGTACCCGTGTGAGTGGGGTTGGGTTGAGGGATTGGTGAATTATCGAGGATCTCACTCGATTGACTACTACTAACTTGCCAGTACAAACTGGGTGACCCCGCTTCAAAACTGCTATCGCTGACAAGTTGTGTTATCGTGCAGGTGGTCCGAGTGCTTGTCGGCGTGCTGGTGGGGGGGTGCGTTGATGTGTTCGTCGGAGTACTGGTGGGCGTGTTCGTCCGAGTGCTGGTGGGCGTGTTCGTCCGAGTGCTGGTGGTTGTGCTGGTGGGCGTGTTCGTCCGAGTGCTGGTAGTTGTGCTGGTGGGTGTGTTCGTCCGGGTGCTGGTGGTTGTGCTGGTAGGCGTTTTGGTTTGGGTGGGAGTTGACGTAGGCGTACGAGTCAACGTCGGAGTACCTGTGTGTATGGGTGTAGTTGTTAGTGTGCTGGTCGGAATTAGCAAAGGCGTTCCATCGCGTTGTACCATTGGCAGGAAAACAACATGGGTGGCTTCCGCCGCGCTTGCCATCTCAAATGAATTGGGGATGGATTGAAACAGCGAACCGACATAGACCAAACTCAAACTGAATGCCATGAGACACAAAACAAAGCGGCGCATGAATCCTCCTTAAAGAGCATCGTCACACACCGTTGCTCTCGCCGTTGTGCAAAACCTGACGCAGTGTTAGTACTGCGCGGTGCTGTAGCGCTTTGATTGCCCCAGGAGGTTTGCCCAATGCGAACGCGATTTCTTTGTTATCCCAGTCTTCGTAGAACTTGAGCATGATAACCTGGCGTTGATCAGGAGTTAAACATAGCAGAGCTTGCTGCAGTTGCTCTTGTTCACTTGGGTCCGGTATCTCTTCGGTGAAATCCTCCATCAAATATTCAGGGCGATCACTCTCCATGGGCATTGGCAACGCCTCCTGTCGGCGCCACCAATCCGTGATCCAGTTGTGTGCGATGCGATAGATATAAGCGCGCAAATGCTCGCGTGGTCCTTTGCCGTTGTTCATAATATAGAGCAGACGACAAAAGACCTCGGCGACACATTCTTCCGCCAGATCGGCGTTGCCCAACAAGCGCGCGGCATAACGATACACACCTGTGCTGTATTGATCGTAAATATCTGCCAGGGCTTGATGCTCCAGTTGACGGGCACGTCGTAAAAGCTCTCGTTCAGCAATCACCGTACATTCCCATTCGCCATGTCTTTGGTTCGGCATGGCGATCATCGGCATGTCGCCACGCCTCATTCATAAACGAGCACCTCGCGGACAGTCAGGCGCGAGGCGCTGTACGCTGGCAAAAAACTCGAAGCGGCGGATAGCCCCATGACAAGGATGAGCCAGAGTCCCATGCCGGTAGTCGAAATCGTGTACTGGAGGGCAAGTTGCAAGACGGCAAGTCCCACGGCATCGCTGAGGAGATTGCCTAACGGAATCGAGATGAGGATGGCAATCACGCCGCTCAGCATGCCTACAAAAATTCCTTCCGCCATAATGATTCGTCGAATCGCGCCGTTCGACGCGCCAATCGCGCGCATCACGCCGATTTCGCGTGTGCGCTCCAAGACATTCAACGACATCGTTCCCATCAAGCCGAGTCCGCCGACGAGAGCCATCAGGGATGCCATCACCAACAATAAAGCCACAATGATGTTGAAGAAAAGTTCATTCTGTTCGCGAATCTGTCCACTCGTAATGCCGCCGCCCCCGACGCGCATCCCAGCTTGCCGGTAACTTTCCTCCAATGCTTTTTTGATTTCAATTTGGTACGCCGTGTCGTGTCGGTCGGTTACCACTTGAACACTTGCCGCGCGTCCCACTTGCCCGACGATGCGCGCATAGTGATCATAGTTCACGTACACGTTGCCGATTCCCGCGCCAAAACGACCAAGCACCGGCATGATGCCGACGATGCGCCAGGTCGTTTCGCGCCCGCGAATTTTGAGCACAAGCGCATCGCCCACCTGCAGGTCTGGCTCGGCTTTGACGACATCGGTGCTAACGACAATTGCGTTTTCATCTTCAGGCAATAACCAACGACCCTGGGTTACGTTGGGTTGCAACATTGCCGTTTGTGCGGTGGGCGCGAACAACGTAATCGCATCACTTTCGCTGTCGTCGGCGCGCAATCGGCGAACGGTATCAAAGCCCCAGGATTCCGCTTTGACAATGCCCGGCACACGCGCGGTTACTTGCTCAATCGCATCAATCCGGTACGGATGCGCGAAAGGAATCAAGACGTCGAATTGCCAGTATCCCAGCGCCTCTTCGAGTGTCGCTAACATCGAGACATGGACGTTGAGAACAGAGACAAAGATGGTTCCGCTGAGAACCAAGGTCAGCAGTGTAAGGATCAACCGGGCTTGGCGGCGAAAGGTGTTCCGAAAAGAAATTCGCATCGGGCGCGATAGACCGCGCACGTGCGCCAACACACGATCCAGTCGTCCTGCGCCGACTGCGCCCTTGCCCAGACCGTACTCGTTGATGGCTTCGCGGATGGTGAGGTGCGTCCCGTTCCAAACTGGGATGATCGCCGCGACCAAGGGCACGAGTAGACCGATGCCAATTTCGATGGCGAGGACGGCGGGCGAAATGTCGAAATCGGAAAAGTCTACGTTGACAAAACTCGCCAGGTACAACGTGGTCTCGCGTGCGACGAACGTTGATGCCGGGATCGCGATGCCCAATGCCAATACGCCAAACAAAAACACCATCAGCAAATACATCGCGGCGATCTGGTGGGTGCGCGCGCCGATTGCCTTCATCATGCCAATTTGCCGGACTTGCTGCGCCAGCAACCCGGAGATGGTATTGATCACCAGAAAGCCACTCAGGAACAACGACATGAATCCCAGCAAATTCAAAATCAGCAACATTCCGACAAATAAATCCTGCAAGGGATGTTTGCCCGGCGTTGGAATTTCTGTGGCATACACCGTGCGTCCGCTGGATTCGATCTTGTTGCGAACTTGGTCGGCGATGCGAGTGATGTGGGCTTGGTCTAGCCGGTTTTCGGCGACGATGATGTGCAATGTGTCGGAACGACGCGATCCGGTCAACCATTCGAATGTGCCCGGCGTAATGTAACCAAACGCCGAGTTGATGAAAGGCGCAGGCAACTGGGTGGACTCGTGCGCGAGTCCGGCTAACACGAGTTCGCGTCTCTCGCCGCCGGCGGATAACTCGATCTCAATCGTTCTGCCAACTCGCGCGTCGGGCGGAACGAAACCTGGGATAAGCAGCGACGAACGCTCGAGTACGACGGCGCGATCCGGCGGGGGCCAGTTTCCGCGTTCGGCTTGAAATTCCGAATTCGCCGCGTACGCGCCTTGGGGAATTACCTTGTTGATGCGAATGTCGGTGAAATCCGGAATCGCGTACAGCCACAAGGATTTCCATTCGTCCGCGCCAATCCGCACGCGCACGACGACGGTACTGCGCGCTTCCACATCGCCAACTCCAGGCAGTCGCCGTATGGTCTGGACTAGATTGTCGTCGAACGCGTCGGTGTACAACGTGGCGCTGGCTGGATTGGCTTGCGGGTAACTGAGTGCCAATTCTTGCGAGATAATTGTGAATGTTTGGGTGACGGTACCAACAGCAAACACGCCGACCGCAATAGACAACACGACGAGAAAGGTCCTCAGCTTGTTGCCCCAAAGATCGCGCAAGACCTTGCACCAGCATGGACTAACGAATCGCGACAGTCCTGGTCTTGGACGTGGCAATTCGAGCGAGACTGGCTTGATCGCGCGCTCCGCCAGACCCTGCATGTTGACCTCGCTTGTGCCTTGTTTGCGCTAGATGGATTTGGGCGTTGACCGGTTTCGTCGCCGAATAGATACAATGACGCCAATCCACAAAATGGTCGCGATGCCGGCGAGTGCGAGCGTGATGATCTGGCGATTCCAGGCATCGTCGCTGGCTGATCGAAAACTTGAGAGAGCAACCCGCGTGGGCGTGCCCCCGGCGACGTTGTACACTTGGAGGGGGGTGGTTTGATCAATATTCGTGATCGTGACCGGATTCCACGGCAAGGATGGGATAATGAGGATTACTGTGGCAAATCGAATGTTGACCAAGCCACGACAGTTGTTCGTATCCAAATCGTCCGGCGGTAGATCGGTTACCGGCACGCGCCATTCGATAAAGGCAGTCGAGCCAACCCGTTCTCCAAATTCCGGTCCCGCCGCGCCGGTGCCCGGCAAGATATAGCATTGACCACTTTGCGGGTAACTCCCCTGGCACACCGAGGTCTGATCGTTGTACGAATTTCCGAGCAAATACGTAATCATGCGGTCGTGCGCCTCGTTGTCGAGTCCGTCTCGGTCGCAGTCTATGATCGCGACCACTCCGCGTTGCGCATTGCCCGAGACATTCAACGCCGGCGCGGTTCGGGTTTCGACCATAAAGTTGAGCGACGATGCAGTTGTGGTGACCGCGCTCACTGCCACCCAGGTATTGAGAATGTCCTCCGTGCCGGTGATAACATCGCTCGCCGGGTCGGTTTGGAACACGGCGACGGTGTTCCAGTCGGCGGTCGAGTTGTCATTGGTGTTGATCGGGTAGAACGCCGCTGCGACGACGGACACCGTTGCCAACAATGCCATCAGCAGATTGACGATGATGAAACTGGTTCGCAAGGTTCGATTCAAAGTGCGTGTTTGGGTAAACATAGCGTCCTCCTTTTTTCAGGGTCGAGGAGGCAAGGAATTCCCTTGCCTCCCAACATCGTCCATCCCAACTCAAAACTAGCGTGTCAGCGGTCGCAGTGCATCCACCAAACCCGCCCCATAAGCATCTGCATCAGAAATGGGGTTGCCGCCGAGATGGCAGTACCCATCTTTGCAAATCAGCCCAGTCAGGTCGCCGGCAGATTTATCCGTCGCACTCAGGGGCGGAGTGACGTTGCCGGTCATTTTTTGCGCTCCCCGTTTCATCAGGAGCACCAAGAGATCAGCGTCGCGTCGCGCTGCCGGGTTCTGGCTTGCGACCAATGCCAGTACCGCAGAGACGTGGGGTGTTGCCATCGAGGTGCCCTGGATCGTCGAATAGCACTCGTTCGGATAAAAGATGCTACTCGTCGTCCAGTAATAGCAGGGTATCTGTGTTGACCAGTTCGAAGTGATGCTAAAGTCTTCCCAGGCATTGTAGCCGTCGGCAGTAGTTGCCGGATACCCCGGTGTGCCTCCACGATCCCAGGCAGGCAGGTTGAATTTGCGCGCGCCGCCGGGCGCTGCCACATCAATGCGTGGTCCATAGTTGCTATAGTACGTCAGTTGATTTTGCTTTCCGACACCGATCGGTTGGTGCGCATCGCTCGCCGGCTTGCAGGTGGCGCTGCTGCCGGTCGAGTTCGGGGGGCAACTCGGCGATGAACCATTGACAACATTACCGGTCGCGGCGACATCCACTACACCTGGCACACCGCCCGGAATCTGGAACCAGCCAAAGAAATCTTCCGTCACCGTCGCCCCAGGAGCGGTCAAGATACCGTGGCTGAGCACGATGCCGCCCGGACCGATGCGCGCGTGTTCGTTGCCTGCCGACGCGACGATGACCGTCCCTTTGAGGCGAGCATACGCCGCGGCGAGCACGTACTGTTTGTAGATCGTTTGCTGTTCGGGGTCCTTCAAGTCCAGGTATCCACCGAACGAGATGCTGACGATGTTGATGCCATGGTCAGCAGCATAGAGGAACGCATCCAGGATGGTGGAGTCGTACGCATAGCCGCACCATTGGGCGATTTTGAGCGCGACGAGTTTTACGTTTGGCGCGATGCCGTTGATGCCCACACCGTCGAGCGAGGCGGCAATGTTCCCGCCGATCCACGAACCGTGACCGTTCCAGTCGGTCTTGGCTGGTCCGCCATATTGACTCGCCAAGTCCGCATCCGAAACCCCAAAGTAATACTTGCAGAGCGGCGGATCTTCATTCACCGTCAAGTCCACGACATCCGCGATCCGCGCCTTGAGTTCCGAGTGTGTGAAATCCAAACCCGTGTCGGCGACCCCAACTTTTACGGCTGGATTCCCAGTTGTGATCTTCCAAGCATCAGGCGTACGGATTCGCAATACATTCCACAGCAAGCCGGGCAGGTTGTACGCCGGATCCGGGTTGACGGGCGGTTTGATCGAGTTTTGACTCGCGCCCAGGTTGATGCGCTGGCGGAACTCGGTCGTGCCATAAAGTTCTGCCTTCATTTCCGGTCGAATAAGCTTTTGCACGCGATCCGGCGCGACCCCAGCCGCGTGGGTGCTTGCTTTCAGTTTATCCTTGAAATTACCCGGCGCAGAAACCACCAGCATCTTGATGGCTGGCATTTCGCGAATGATCTTGCCCCCAGCTTGGAGTGCTTCGGCGCGTAACGCGCTCAAGTCAGCGTCACTCTTGGCGACGGCGATAAAGCGCTGACCCGCGGCAACTTGCGCGGCGTTCGCGGTGGGAGCGCCACCAAAACTGAGCATGATCATCGCGATGAGCATCACCAGCCCCACCATGACAAGCCATTTCTTCTGCGAATACATTCTGTCCCTCCTGTAATTGAAAATCTTCGGTTTCTACTCTTTTTCACAGTTCATTCGGATTCGGTTGATCGCGTGACCTCCTTTCGCCGGTCACATGGGTGTCGCCGGCAAGATCGAACCATCGAGTCGCGAGTTGGTAAATCTAAAGCGATACGCCACAAATGGATTTAGGGCGCAATGTGATCGGCGGTAGTTGCCACGGAATATCTGAAAGCATTTGCGTTCTTGTCCAGACCATTGGCTTGGATGATGGACGCCAGTTCTTGACCGACCATACGCAATACCGATGCCCGCGCGGTGTTGATGAAAAAATGGTCGCCCGGGAACATGCGTACCAAAAATACGGCAGTGGTCTGGGCGCGCCATTCTTCGATCTCTTTGCGACTCACGTACTCATCGTCCAAGCCGCCAAACGCAGAAATGGAACAATCCAACCGCGCGTCCGGCGAATAGGTGTATGTTTCGCACGCCTCAAAATCCGCGCGTAGAACCGGTAAAACGATTTGCAACAGTTCGGCGTTTTCGAGTACTTCCGCCGGGGTTCCTTTGAACTCACGCAGTTGCGCGATGAACTCGGCGTCCGGTAATTTATGAATCGGTGGATTGCGGTCGGGAATGTGCGGCGCGCCGTGACCAGAGACAATCAGGTGAACCGGGCTGACGTGATGATAGCGGCGCAAATAGCGCGCCAGTTCGAAACTCAACAATGCACCCAAGCTATGTCCAAATAGCGCGAATGGCTTGTCGAGGTGCGGTAACAGCGCGTTCGCAGTTGCGTGCACGAGCGACGCGAGTCGTGTGAACGGCGGCTCGCCGATGCGCGTGCCGCGTCCAGGGAGTTGCACCGGGCACACCTCGATGTCCAGCGGAAGGTCGTCTTGCCAAGCATGAAACAACGCGGCGTTACTGCCGGAGTACGGAAAGCAAAACAAACGGAGCCGCGCTTGCGGAACTGGGTGCGAATGCGCGAACCACGCATTCGATTGAATAAGATTGCTCACAATCGTTTTCCTCTCCTTTGAAAAACCAATCGTGATGAATTAGTGAACCGATACCGCTGGGTTGGGCAACGGTTCAGGAACTAGATGCTCGCGCTCGAATGCCAGGTAATTTCGAAATTCGCGACTGAGCGAAACGAGGATGGACAGCACGAATAAAATCGCTCCACAACTGATATAGATGAGCGCGATGTCATGTCCAAGCGCATCGGCGATCACACCGGTCATGCCCATCGCGATAGGGGTGATACTGCCTGCAATCGTCGCGAGGAATCCAAACACGCGCCCGCGAATATCACCCGGCGTGGTGATTTGTAAAAGCGTGGTGATGAGAATGCCGACAAAACCTCCCACGCATCCACCCAGCAACGCGAGCGCGAGCGCGGTGTACGGGCTGTCGGCAAAACCCAGCAAGCCGTACCCAAATGATTCGAGGATGATCATGCTCACCATCACACGACTGCGCGCGTTGCCCTCCAAACGGATGATCCCTGCGAGCACATACCCAATCACGGAGCCAACCCCGTACGCCGCGAGCAAGAATCCGTACCAATCCACGCTGACCTTGAGAAAATCTTCGACGTAGAAAGGCAATAGCACGATGATGGGCACCGTGAAAAAATTCAAGAACGCGGACACGAAAACGAGTTCACGCAAGCCATGTGTGTGCCACACATAACGAAAGCCATTCATCAAATCCACTTTGAGTATCGTAAACTGCTTTCGCCAATCGCCGGCTTCGGCGGGTATTTCTTGGGGAATCCGGATGAACAGGACGCACGCCGCAGAAAACAAATAGGTCAACCCGTTAATCAAAAAGAGTATTGGCGCACCCAGCAAACGAAAGAGCGTGCCGCCAATCCCTTGCCCAAAGAAAACGGCGATCTGCGCCGTGAACTGACTCAGCGAGTTGGCGGTGGCAACCCGCGTTTCGGGAACGAGGTCGGGGATTGCGGCGGACATGGCTGGGTTGAAGAAGGAACTGACGACCGCGCTAACGAACGAGACGATGAACAGCCAAACGAGCACGATGTCGGTTGATTCCGGCGCGACGAACAACAGCGCGGCGAGCGAAAGCACGGCGATGCCATTCAAGGTCTCGCTTACCAAAATAATCGCGCGTCGCGAGTACCGGTCGGCGAATGTTCCGCCAATCGGACCCAGCACAATCCCCGGCAAATTCGACAACATCAGCATCAATCCCATCAAGGTCGCCGAATCGGTTGCATGCTTGATCCAGAATAGCATCGCGATCTCGAACGCTTGAATGCCCAAGCGGCTAACCGATTGCCCTTGCCACAGCAGAAAGAAATTTCGATTCATCAGTTTTGCAGGTCGTTGCATTTCCTAGTCCTTGTGAATTCCCATTTTCAATGTGAAGAACGGACGCCATGCTGTTTCGCATTCCCTACGGCGTTTCGTCCAAGCATCCTTTTAATTTTTCTGCCAACACCTGGACATGCGGTTCGTGAATCATGCTGAGGTGATCGCCCGGCACGGAGTGAATCTCAACACCCTGGGTGGCTAACGCACCCCACCCCAGGTCATGAGCAGGCGGGTCGTCTGCCGGTCGTTCCTCCGCGCGAAAGAGTGTGACCTTGCCAGCGTACCGTTGCGGTTTATATTGTCGAAATGCGTCGGTATGTGTTCGCAAGATGCGAATGAAATGACTGAACTGATCGAGGGTGACATCCGGGTAAAGCCATTCGGCTTGGCGCGCTTGACGCCAAACGTGCGCGATTTGCTCGTGCGGTTCGAGTTGGCGAAGTTGTTCGGTGGCAAGTGGAATGTGCTTGCCAAAGGTATCTACCAAGTACGCCGCGTCGTCTTCAGGTTCTTTGGCTCCGAGCGTTGGACCTTGATCGAGCAGCGCAAGCAAAGACACGGGTTGATTCAGCGCGCGCAATTGTTGCGCCATCTCGTACGCGACCGACACACCCATTGACCAACTGCCGATGCGATAAGGTCCGTTGGTTTGTTGCGCGCGCATCGCGTCGAGGTAAAATGCCGCCATATCTTCGACACGCGTGTGCAATTCGGCGTCGCCATGTACGCCGCGCGCTTGCAATCCGTAAAATGGCTGGTCCGCTCCGAGAGATTCCGCCAATTCGGTGTACCAATGCACACTTCCGCCGGACGGATGCACGAAAAATATCGGGGGCTTGGTCCCGTGGGGTTGAATCGGCACGACCGTCGGCGTCGTCATCTCTGCGCCGCGCAACACACTGGCGAGATGTTCAATCGTCGGCTCCTGGAATAAATTCACGAGCGGCAAACTTTGTCCCAGTTCTTGCTGAACGAGCGCACTCAGGCGCAACGCGAGCAACGAGTGCCCGCCCAGTTCAAAAAAATTGTCGCGCACGCCGATGGGATGCACGCCGAGAATCTTCTCCCAAATCTGCGCTAGTTCGAATTCCAACGTGTCGCGCGGCGGAATCACCACGCGTGCCGTCGCGACGGGAACGTGATCCGGCGCGGGCAAGGCGCGGCGATCTACTTTGCCGCTGGCATTGAGTGGAAACGCCTCCATCATTACGAATGCCGCTGGCGTCATGTAGGCAGGCAATTTGGTTTGCAAGAATTTGCTCAGGTCGTTCGTGGTGATTTCGCCAACGGAAATGACGTAGGCAACCAACCGTTTTTCTCCCGGCGGATCTTCACGTGCGAGCACAACCGCATCCTGCACGGCTGGGTGTTCACGCAACACGGTTTCGATTTCGCCCAACTCGATCCGAAATCCGCGCAGTTTGACCTGATGATCAATGCGACCCAGGAATTCGATGTTGCCATCCGCGCGGAACCGTCCCAGGTCGCCAGTCTTGTAAAGACGAATCGGCGATTGGCGATTGGCGATTGGCAATTGGTAATGGATGAATTTTTCCGCGGTGAGTTCGGGACGATTCAAATAGCCGCGCGCCAGTCCAACTCCGCCGATGTGCAATTCACCGGGCACACCGACCGGAACCGGTTGGAGCTGTTGATCGAGAATATAAATTTGCGCGTTCGCAATCGGACGACCAATCGGTATGGTCGTCTCGCTGTCCAATTCTTCCACGCGATACCACGACGCGGCAACCGTTACTTCGGTCGGTCCGTACCCGTTGAAGAATTGGCGACGACGCGCCCAGCGCAGCGCATCATCGCGACGACAACTTTCCCCGGCGGAAATGATCGTTTGCAAATCGGACAAGCCATCGCTCGGGAGCAGCGCGAGCAAGGCAGGCGGGAGCATGGCGACCGTGATGTGTTGCGCTGCGATGAGCCGCTCGAAGTCGTTGATGGATGAGACTGCGTCGGGCGGAGTTAGGCACAGTGTTGCGCCATTCAACAACGCCGAAAAAATATCGGCGACCGATCCATCGAAGCCAAACGAAAAGAATTGCAGGACGCGACTCGTCGCGCCAATCCCAAAATCGCGATGATAGGCGGCAATCAAATTGCATAGACCGCGATGTTGCAAGAGCGTACCTTTCGGTTTGCCGGTCGAGCCGGACGTGTAGATGACGTACACGAGATTTTCCGGTGTGGCGCAGAGCGGAAGATTTGCATCACTCTCGCGCGTCATCTTTTCCCAATCTGTGTCCAGGCAAATCTGGATGGGATGTTGTGGCAGGCGCGACGTGAGATGCGATTGAGTAAGCAATATCGGCGCGCGCGAATCGTCAAGCACAAATGCCAGTCGGTCGAACGGATAAGTGGGATCAAGGGGAACGTACGCGCCGCCGGCTTTGAGCACACCCAGCACGGCGACAATCATTTCGAGCGAGCGTTCCATGCAAATCGCAACGAGTGTTTCTGGTTTGACACCCAGCTCTCGCAAGTGATGCGCGAGTTGATTCGCGCGCGCGTTCAATTCGCGATAGGTCAAGCGCGCCTCGCCGAGCGTCACCGCAATCGCGTTCGGCGTGCGTGCGACCTGTTGCTCGAATAATTCGTGCGCGCACCGGTCGCGCACATAGTCGGCGGTTGTGTCGTTCCACTCGACCAGAATTTGTTCGCGCTCGACCTGGGTCAACAACGGCAGTGCGGCAAGCGATTGACTTGGATTTTCCGCTATCCCTTCGAGCAAGGTTCGCCAATGTCCCAGCATTCGCGTGATTGTCGGCTGGTCGAAACGTTCGTTGTCGTACACAATTTTGAGCATTAACTCAGAACTGGGTCCCGCGACAGCCGTGAGCGGATAGTTCGTCTGCTCGACCGAGCGATAGTTCAAAATCTCCAGGTCGTCGTCTTGCTCGCGCAGGGAATCGCTCACCGGCAAGTTTTCAAAAACAAGAATGCTATCGAACAAGGACAAGCCGCGCGGCGCTTCGCTCCAACTCTGAATTTGCACGAGTGGTGTGTACTCGTACTGCCGCAACTCTACTTGCTGGGTCTGGAGTTCTTGCAGCCACGCGACCACCGGCAGGTTTGGCGTGACGCGCACGCGCACCGGCAGCGTGTTGATGAACAAGCCAACCATCGTTTCCGCGCCGGGTAACTCAGCCGGACGCCCGGACACGGTCGCGCCAAAAACGACATCCTCTTCGCCGCTATAACGACTCAACAGCAATGCCCACGCGCCTTGGACGAGTGTGTTCAGCGTCAACCGATTCTGCCGCGCGACGGATTGCAAAACGTTCGTCGTCGCAAGCGACAAGCGAGTTTCTACTTCGGCGCTGTGTGCGGCATCCGCATTTTTTATCGCGCGATCAACGATGAGCGGCGTCGGCGCGGTGAATCCTTTGAGCGTGCGCCGCCAAAAATCTTCGGCTTGACGCAGGTCTTGTTTTCTCAGCCAAACGATGTAATCGCGATAGGGACGCGGCGGCGGCAGTTGCAATGCTTGATTGCGACAACGTGCGTGGTAGAACGCGAACACTTCTTGCAGTACGATCGGCACGGACCAACCGTCGAGCAACGCGTGATGATGCTGCCAGACAAATTCGTACATGTCGTTCGTCACGCGCATCAGTGCAACGCGCATCAAAGGCGCGTCCGTTAAAACAAAACCGCGTCGCCGTTCGTCCGCGAGAAATGCGCTGAGGCGCGCCGGTTGTTCGGATGTTGGTGTGTCGCGCCAATCTTGAAACTCGAACGGCAATTTCACTTGGCGATGCACGACTTGTACCGGCTCTTTGAGTCCCTCGCCAATAAATGAGGTCCGCAGAATCGCATAGCGGTCGAGGACGCGTTGCCACGCGCACTCGAATGCCGCGACATCGAGCGCGCCACGCAGTGCGCAATTCAATTGCTCAATGTAGACGCCGGATTCCGGCGCGGCGATACTGTGAAACACCATCCCTTGTTGCATCGGTGAGAGCGGATAAACGTTTTCGATATTTTTCGTGTTCATTACCAATTGACCTTGCGCAAATTTCACACCGGGATTTCGAACGAAGCAAGAAATCTCAATTCGTCGTTCAGCCAAGATGTCTCGCTTCGTTCGCCATGGTAGATAGAGTCCGGTCACCTGGTTTTGATTTGCGGTTTGGAAGTTGGAGCGATTTGGGTAACGTCAAGTTCATACGCGCCGAGATCGCAACCAGAGCCACTGGGGCGACTGACCCCGCGTTGGTCAAGCGTGAATGTCGTGCCACAGCCGTTCACACCCTGGAGAATTCGATCAATCGCCAAACTGCCGGACAGGAGCGCGTGGGTTTCAGTTGTGCCGCCATTGTTTTGCAATGGTCCCAAATTGGGATCGCCAGAGAGTGTCGGACTGCACGTGTTGTCTTCGATCAACGTGCTAGCCATCGTGATTGGACTGCTCTGGTTTATGCAATCTTGCCCGACACTGTTGGCAATGATCGTATTCGTGAGATCCGACAGCGTGTCAGTGACAGTGCCGGTGATATAGATTCCGCCACCCAGTATGCTCGCGGCGTTGTTGCTGATGGTCGTAAAAGTCGCGCGGAGCGTGCCTTCATCGTTGATCAATCCACCGCCATGCAAGTTTGACGTGTTGCCGCTGATCGTGCTATTTTCCACGGTCAACGTGCCGGTGGTGTTATCAATTCCGCCGCCGCCCGTACCGACCTGACCCGAGCCCGAGCTCGGACGTTTGCCGCGCGCCACGTTCGCACGGATGGTGCTCTGTCTCACCGTGAGTGTTCCCAGGTTTTCAATACCACCGCCATCGCGATCGGCGACGTTGCCGACCAGCGTGCTATTTTGGATCAGCAGATTGCCAGCTTGCCAGTTAAGGATGCCACCACCGAATCCGCCCCATGCGCCTTTCGCATCGGAATTGGAATTGTTGCTTTGCAGGACGCTAGTGGCGATGGTCATTTGACCGTTGTTGTAGATGCCACCGCCGCCGCCGTTCGAATAACCGGTCGCGGTGTTGTTGCTGATCGTGCTGGCAGTGATCGTCGCCGTACCGCGATTGCTGATGCCGCCGCCGCCGTATTGACCCAGCGTAGAGGCGGTGTGGACCTGGTTGCCGCGAACGATGCTGTTGCTCAGGATCAACTTGCCGTCGTTGGAAATTCCACCGCCGCCGGCTGAGTTTGCCGCGTCTTTGTTGTCGCTGATCGTACTGTTGGTAATCGTGACGGTTCCCGAGTTGTAAATTCCACCGCCGCCGAACATGAGAATGCCCAACAAGTTGCCGCCGATTTGGTTCCGGGTGACGATGCAGTTATCTAGCGTTAGAGCGCCGGCGTTGTTGACCCCACCACCCCTGAGATTATTGATCCGTCCATTCGCAATGGTGAGACCGGCAATTGCCACAACTCCACTCGTGCCAACGTTAAAGATGCGCGACGTATTGTTGCCGCTAATCGTCAAGTTACTCGCGCCTAGCCCGGTAATGTAGAGTCGCTTGTTAATCGTGAGTTGTCCGCTGGTCAGGGTAATGGTTCTTCCGGTGAGACTGCTATCAAAGACGATAGTATCTCCCGCGGCAGCATTCGTAATTGCCTGTCGTAGTGAGCCCGCTCCGCTGTCGTTGGTGTTTGTGACGGTGATCGTCGCGGCAGAGGCGACCCGAACCGTCACTAGCCCAAAAACGATTCCGACTACCAGTGTGGCAACGAAGCAATAGCACAGAGTGGTGGTCAGCCGGCGTGCCAAGGATTGGCTGTCCATTGTCAATTCCTCTCCACCTGATTGTGTTCAGGTTGTCTTAATCTGTGCGTACCGCGTGCCCAACTTTTCTCGCCAATTTGTACTAGCGCGCGCTTGGTGTGAACGGAATGCGAACGCGAGCGGATGCCGATCATTGCCGAGAACAGCCAAGACGATTTTGGAAGTTATTCCTCCTTTCCTGTCCCGCGAGATTTGGCGCGGATCATTTCCTTGTGAACCCCACGCGACGATACAACCATCCGCCAAGAACCAGAGCGACGCCGCACACGAGTGTTCCCAGCGCGTGCTCAAGACTCCACGGCAACTCATCGCCACGCGCACCGAATGCGGAAAGCGTGACCGCCGTGGGGCGCACGTACTCGTACGCGCCGAGATCGCAGCGAACATTATTCGGGCGACTCGTGCCACGCTGGTCAGACACGATACTGGCGCCGCATCCATTCTCGCTCTGCAAAATCCGATCAATCGCCAAACTCCCGGGTGAAAGCGCGTGCGTTTCAGTCGTCCCACCGTTATTTTGCAAGGGACCGAGACCGGGATCGCCGGAAAAAGTTGGCGCGCAGGTATTGTCCTCGACCAACGTGCTCGCAATCGTGATACCACCACCCAGGTTCACACAATCTTGTCCAGTGTTGTTGGCAATGATCGAAGTCGCGAGCGACGTCATCGTGTTGGTGACATTGCCAGTGATATAAATCCCGCCGCCAATCGGGTTGCCGGTATTCCCGCTGAGTGTGCTAAAAGTGATAGTGACCTGACCTTCTTCGTTGCGAATTCCTCCGCCGCTCGGCGACGCGCGATTGTTGCTGACCGTGCTGTTTTCCAGAATGACGGCGCCTTCGGTATTGTCAATTCCGCCGCCGCCAAAATAAATGCTGTTCGCCACATTCCCGCTAATCGTGCTTTGCGAGATGGTCAACGTACCGACATTTTCAATTCCGCCGCCATCCTGATTCGTCGTATTGTTGGCGAGCGTACTGGTTCTGATTGTGAGCGCGCCTTGGGCGGCGTTCATGATGCCGCCGCCAAAAGTCTGGGTCGCATTATTTTCCCGCACGACGCTGGAGATAATGGTCAGTGTGCCATCGTTGTAGATGCCGCCGCCGCCGCCGAAGGTATAACCGGTTGCCGTGTTACTGATGATCGTGCTGGAAGTGATCGTCGCCGTGCCGCGATTGCAAATGCCGCCGCCGCCCACGATGCCGTAACGTGAAATCGTGCGCGATTGGTTGTTGCGGACGATGCTGTTGCTCAGATAGAATGTCCCATCGTTGTAAATTCCGCCTCCGCCGGCTGAATTGTTCGCGTCGCGGTTGTCGCTGATCGTGCTGTTGGTAATCGTCAGTGCGCCCGAATTGTAAATGCCACTCCCGCCGTACGTGAGAATACCCAAGAGTGCTCCGCCGATTTGGTTACGCGTGATGATGCAATTGTTCAACGTCAGTGATCCGGCATTGATGATGCCGCCGCCTCTCGCATTGTTGGCATAGCCATCCGCGACGGTGAGATCGGCAATGGTGACGACAACATTAGCGCCGATGTTGAACACGCGCGACGCGTTATTTCCACGAATCGTCAAATCAGTCGCGCCCAGCCCTTGGATGGTGAGTGATTGATTGATCGCGAGTTGACCACCGGTCAGCGTGATCGTTCCACCGCGGAGACTGGCATCAAACATAATTGTGTCGCCAGCCGCGGCGTTGGTAATGGCTTGTCGCAACGAGCCAGCTCCGCTGTCGTTCACGTTCGTGACGGTAAGCGTCGCCGCGCGAACGATAGGGACCGGCAACCACCAGCCAGCCAATCCAATGAACGCAATTACCAGAGCAAGACCCAGGATTTGGCTCACGCGAAGGGTTAGAGACTTGGCATTCACTTTGCATACCTGCCTTTCCGCCAGACAACCTGACTAATGTGCCTTCTCAATTGCCTCGAGAATGTTTTGCCTGTCTTCGTTGTTCCATCCAAACACATCGGCGTCTTCGCCAAGATCTGATTCGGTTTCGACCGCTTCGTGCGCGGCGACCAGCGCGCGCAACGCGCGAATAAAATCGTTTGCCACGCGCTCAATCGTCTCGCGGCGATGAATGTTCTCGCTGTAGGTCCACTCCATCTGCAAGCAGCCCCCGGCGATGCCGCCGTTGATGTCGAGCAAATGCGGGCGTGCATCACACAGACTGCGCTCCGCGCCGCGCGATTCCGGCGCGATCTCGAGCAATGCGGCTTCAAGACCCTGGTCGAACTGTCCCAGGTAGTTGAATACAACTTGCGGATGCGATAACGCGCGCAATGGCTGTGCTTCCGCGTTCAAGTAACGCAACAAGCCATAGCCGAGTCCATGATTCGGCACGCGACGCAATTGTTCTTTGATCGCGTTTAGTGCATGGCTTGGCGTGGCGTTGTCCAACTCCAATCGCACCGGATACAGCGCCGTAAACCAACCGACCGTGCGCGACACATCCACGTCCTCGAACAAATCCTCGCGTCCGTGTCCTTCCAAATCCACGATCACCGCGCGCGACCCAGTCCATCGCGTGAGAGATTGCGCGAGTGCGGTCAGCAGTACATCGTTGATCTCGACCTGGTTCGTTGCTAGAACCCGGTGTAGCAACGCGTCGGTCTCGTCCGCATCGAGCGAAACAACGACGCTTTGCGCGGATGCTTCGGCGTTCTCGCCGTCTGCATCCATCGGCAACGCTGTCGCGCCATCCTCCAATGCGTCGAGCCAGTGCGGCAATTCGTCGCGCACCGAGTTGGATTGCGCGTACGCATTGCATCGTTCCGCCCAATGTTGGAAGGAGGTCGTCTTGAGCGGCAACTGCACGCGCTCGCCGCGATGCGCGTGTTGATACGCGGTCAACAAATCTCCGAGCACGATGCGCCAAGATATGCCATCCATTACCAGGTGATGCGCGATCAACAGCAAGCGTCCTGCCCGGTCTGCCCCCAAATCAAAATACGCTACGCGGAACAACGGTCCGGCTTCAAGATTCAAACTCGCTTGCAACTCTGCCGCGCGCGCTTCGATAATCCGCGATGGTTCTGATTCTTCGCGCAAATCAATCCACTCGATTGGCATGGCGCTGGTTGCATCGGCGTTCGTCGCGCGCCAACCTAGGTCCTCGCGCGTGAATCGTATTCGCAACGCATCGTGATGTGCCAGCACCGCCGCGACGGCTTGTTCCAGCGATTCGCGCGTCAACGGTTCGCGCACTTGCAACATCAGCGATTGATTCCAGTGATGCGATTCACTCAAATTCAAATCAAAGAACCACTGTTGAATTGGGGTGAGCGGCACATTGCCATTGACGGCAGCTTGGTCCGCGTGGATCGCGCGCGTTGTTCCAGACACTGCCGCGAGTTGCGCGATAGTTGGATGCTGGAACAATTGCTTGGGTGTGAGTGTCAACCCGGCTTGATTCGCGCGCGCGATGATTTGAATGACCAAGATCGAATCGCCGCCGAGTTCAAAGAAATCGTCGTGAATCCCAACGCGTGGAACACCCAGGACTTGGATCCAAATGGTCGCGAGAATTTCCTCCGCGCGCGTGCGCGGCGCGACGTACTCGGTTTGCAATTCGCCGCGCGTCATGTCGGGCGCAGGCAACGCGCGCCAGTCTACTTTGCCGTTCACGGTGAGCGGAATTTCATCGAGCATCACAAACGCGGAGGGCGCCATGTATTCCGGCAATTTCGCGCGCAGAAATTCACGCAGTTCGAGACCTGACAGGTTTCCCGGATCTGGAAGGTCTTGATGCGGCACTACATACGCAACCAAGCGCGGTTCGCCGGTGTCGTTGCGAAGAATTGCGACGGCTTGCCGCACACGCGGATGTTCCGTCAATATCGCTTCGATCTCACCTAGTTCGATGCGAAAGCCGTGCAGTTTCACTTGAAAATCCACGCGACACAAATATTCAAGATTGCCGTCGGGCAGGTAACGCACCAGGTCGCCGGTCTTGTAAAGGCGAATTGGCAATTGGCAATTGGCAATTGGCAATTGGTAATTGATGAATTTTTCTGTCGTAAGTTCCGGACGATTCAAATACCCGCGCGCCACGCCGATGCCGCCGATATACAATTCGCCCGTCACGCCAATCGGCACGGGTTGCATGTGTTTGTCGAGCACGAACAATTGCGTATTGATGATCGGTCGCCCAATCGGAATCGCGCCGGATTTGTGCTTGCCGAGTGGCGTCCAGTACACGCAACACCCGACGACGGTTTCGGTTGGACCGTACTCATTGACGAGTTGCGTGTCGGGCGCGTGCGCTTGCCAAAACGCAATGTGATCGGTCAACAGATTTTCGCCGCCAATGATGAATGCGCGCGTGCTTCCCGCCGCATGCGCGGGCGACAATTGTTGCCCCAACAATTTCAAATGCACCGGCGTGATCTTGACGAGCGACAAATCACGCTCGCGCGTCAATGCCTCGCTCAACGTTTCGACGCCCGAACCTTCGGGAAGTAGAATCGCGCGGCGACCACTTATAAGCGGCGCGAACAAACTCGTGATCGTGAGATCGAATGAAATCGAAGAATGCACCGGCGCGCCTTGTCCGGCATCGAGCGGATACGCGCGTTGGCACCAGGTCAAATAATTCACCAGTCCACGATGCGCAATCATTGCGCCTTTCGGTTTGCCCGTTGAGCCGGAGGTGTAAATGATGTAGGCGAGATTGTCCGGCGTAACGTCGCTTGTGGGATTGGCGTCGTCTTCGCGCGCCATGTCATCCCAGGATGTGTCAAGACAGAGCGAATTGCGAACACCTGCACTTGCGTGCGGCGCAAGTGTTGCGAATTGCGAATTGCGGAATCGTTCGACGAGATGGGCTTGCGTCAACACGATGGACGCGCCGGAATCTTGAAGCATGAACGCGAGACGTTCGGCGGGATAACTGGGATCGAGCGGGACGTACGCGCCGCCGGCTTTCATAATTCCCAGCAAGCCAATCGCCATTTCGAACGAGCGCTCGACACAAATGCCGACGAGTGTTTCCGGTTGCGCACCCAGGTTTTGCAAATGGCGCGCAAGTTGATTGGCGCGGCGATTGAGTTCGGCGTACGTCAGATGTTGATCGCCGAACGTGACCGCAATCGCATCGGGCGTGCGCGCGACTTGTTGTTCGAATAATTGATGCGCGCACAAATGCGCGGGATAATCCGCCGCCGTAGCGTTCCATTCGACGAGGAGTTGATGCCGTTCGCGTTCGGTCAGCATCGGCAGAGTCGAAATGGAGTGATCGGGATCCGCGACGATGGCTTGCAACAACGTCTCGAAATGTCCGATCATGCGCGTGATCGTATCCGCATCGAACAAATCGGTGTTGTACTCGAACGCGCCGCTCACGCGGTCCGCCTCGTCGAGCATGAACAGCGTCAAATCAAATTTCGCTGTACCGCTGTGCGCTTCAACTGGACTCAAGGTGAGGTTGCTCGCAATTTGTTGCGCGCGCGGCGGCGCATTCTGGATGACGAACATGACCTGGAACAGCGGCGCGTGACTAAGGTCGCGTTTAGGTTGTACCGCGTCCACGAGCATTTCGAACGGCACGTCCTGATGCGCGTACGCGCCGAGCGCAGTTTCGCGCGTGCGCTTGAGCAACTCACGGAAACTGGGTTCGCCGGACAAATTGCCGCGCAGGACGAGCGTGTTGACGAAAAAGCCAATCAACCCTTCGAGTTCTTGGCGCGAGCGATTCGCAATCGGCGTGCCAACGCAAATGTCGTCTTGATGACTGTAGCGATGCATCAAAATCTCAAACGCACTGAGCAAGGTCATGAACAAGGTCGCCCCTTCGCGTTGACACAATGCCTTGATCGCGCGTGACAAATCCTTGCTCAAGGTGAAAGTTTGATACGCGCCGTTCGGCGTTTGCGCCGCCGGGCGCGGTCGGTCGGTGGGCAATTCGATCAGCGGCGGAATCCCGGCGAGTTGTTGTTGCCAGTACGCGACCTGGGTGTCGAGCGCCGCGCCTTGCAACCACGCGCGTTGCCATGCGGCATAGTCCGCGTACTGAATCGCGAGCGGCGGCAAGGGCGATGACCGTCCATGCACGAACGCATCGTAGAGCGCGCCGACTTCACGCATGAGTACGTTCGACGACCATTCATCGCCGATGATGTGATGCAATGCGAGCAAGACAATGTGCTCGTCATCGCGCACGCGCACAAGATGCGCGCGCAACAGCGGACCGCGCGCGAGATCGAATGGACGCTGCGCTTCACTTTCCGCGATTTGCCTCGCGCGCGTTTCACGCACCGATTCATCCAGGGCGCGCAAATCACTGATCGGCAATTCGAGTATCAACGTCGGCGCGATCACCTGAACCGCTTTGCCATCCACCATCGGGAATGTCGTGCGGAGCGATTCGTGTCGGCGCACGACCTCGTTCAATGCGCGTTCGAGCGCGGCGACATCGAGCGCGCCAGTCAGCCGCGTGGCTTCGGTGAGATTGTAGAACGGGCTGTTCGGTTCGAGTTGATCGAGGAACCATAAGCGTTGTTGCGCGAACGAGAGCGGCAACTCGCCATCGCGCGACACCGGACGGATGGGCGGCGCGATGATGCCCGTCGCCGCGCGTTTTGCGATCTCGACATGCTCGGCGAGTTCGGCAATCGTCGGCGATTCGAAAATGTGGCGTAACGGCAATTCGATTTGGAATGCTTCGCGCACGCGCGACACGAGTTGGGTCGCCAGCAGGGAATGTCCGCCCAGGTCGAAGAAATTATCGCGCACGCCGATTTGCTCGACGCCGAGAACTGGCTTCCAGATTTCGACGAGCAGTTCTTCGACCGGTGTGCGCGGCGCGACGAAATCGCCTGCCCAATCGCGACGCGATAAATCCGGCGCGGGCAACGCGTTGCGATCCAACTTGCCATTCGGCGTTAGCGGCAACGCGTCGAGCATCACAAACGCGCACGGCACCATGTAATCCGGCAATTTTGCTTTCAAGAACAAACGCAGGTCGGCAATCGAAAATCCTTTGGCTTTGATGAGCGCGGTCAGCCGCATGTTGAGCAAATCGCGTTCCGCCGGGGTCGCCTCGAATTTCACTCCGGTGTGCCCGTTGCTTCGCCACCACACGAGACCTTTCATCCACACTTCAGCGGGCGCGCCCGGCAATTGCAAGCGCACGCGTACCCCGCGACCTGGTTCGGCAATATGATGTTCCGCGACTAGGCACGCGCCGCCGCGCGACACATTTTCGATAGTCAATTCCTGGGTGATGCCTTGATCAAATTCGACGAGACACGTCGTACGCAGCGGTAGACGCGGCTCGCGGTCGCGCAGATCGCTCACCCAGTCTGCGTGAGTCTCTGCGATATACTTGACGCTTTTTCGCAAAAGGGTTTCTTGTTCTCGGGTTGGCGCAAAAGTGATTCCCGCATTCCCATTGTTGCGCCAAGTCACCGCTCCATTGAGTACGAGTTCATCGGTAACGTCAGGCACTTGCAATCGCAAATGCAATGGCTGACCCACTTGCCATGCCGCTGGTGCGTGCATCAGGCAAACCCCGCGATAAGCAAGGTCAATCGCCTCCAATTCGAGATTGTCTTCGACGACCCAGCATTTTCCCCGCACGGGAATTCGCTCCACCGGCAACTCGGCGACGAGATATGCGATCAAACGTTCAGCGCGCGCCGCGACGGCGACATCGCGCACGACTGGATGCTGGCGCAAGACCGCTTCGACTTCGCCGGTCTCGATGCGATAGCCGCGCACCTTGACCTGGAAATCATTGCGACCCAGGAATTCGACGTTGCCATCGGCGAGATAACGCGCACGGTCGCCGGTCTTGTATAAACGCAGTGAACGGTTGTCAGTGAACAGTGAGCAGTAAATACTGTTGACGGTGATGAATTTTTCCGATGTCAGTTCAGGACGATTGAGATAGCCGCGCGCGACACCCGCGCCGCCGACGTACAATTCGCCGGGGATGCCGATGGGCACGGGTTGCGCGTGCGCGTCAAGAATGTAGAGTTGCGTGTTCGCGAAGGGACGACCGATTGGCACGACGCGGTCGGCTGGCGCATCGGCGAGCGATCCCTCAAAGTACGTGCTGTCAATCGTCGCTTCGGTCAACCCGAACGAGTTGATGAGCCGCGTGGGTGAGCCGCAAAAGCGTTTGAATTTATGATATTCGTTCACGTACCAACTGTCCGAACCACAAATCAGCAGACGCATAAAATCGAGCCGTTGATTTGTCTCGTCGAGATATTGAATCAGTTGGCGCAAAACCGCCGGGACAAATTCCGCGCAGTCCACTTGCTCGCGACGCATCAATGCGTACAACTTGTCCGGCAATAAAAGCCATTCGCGCGGGCAGAGGACCAACGTTCCGCCAGAACACAACGCGCGCACGAGATCGCCGGTGAACACGTCGAACGAAAAACTCGCCATTTGCAAATGCGCCCGCGCGTCGTCGAGTTGGTACGCCTCGCGCCACGCGTGAAATTGATTCGCTAGCGAACGGTGTTCGATCGGCACGCCCTTGCATTGCCCGGTCGAGCCAGACGTGTAGATGATGTACGCGAGATTTTCCGGCACGGTGAGATTGGTGGGATTCGCGTCGCTCTCGTGCGCGAGGGTATGCCAATCGGTGTCGAGGCAGAGCGAATGGGGCATGGCAAATGGTGAATGGCGGAACCGTTCGATGAGATGCGTTTGGGTCAGTACAATGGGTGCGCCGGAATCTTGCAGCATGAACGCGATGCGATCCGGCGGATAATCCGGGGCAAGCGGGACGTACGCGCCGCCGGCTTTGAGTACGCCGAGCGCCGCCACAATCATTTCGAGCGAACGCTCGACGCAAATGGCGACGGGTGTTTCCGGCGCGACGCCCCGGTTTTGCAAATGATGCGCGAGTTGATTCGCGCGGCGATTCAATTCGCGGTACGTCAATCGCTCGTCATGCCACACCACGGCAATCGCATCGGGCGTGCGCGCGACCTGGGTTTCGAAAAGTTGATGCACGCACACGTCACGCGGATAGTCAATTGTGGTGTTGTTCCATTCGACAAGCAGTTGATGTCGTTCGGTAGATGTGAGCAGGGGGTAATTGGTAATTGGTAAATCAGGATTCGCAACGATGCTTTCGAGCAACGTTCGGTAATGTCCCAGCATTCGCGCAATCGTGTCGGCGTTGAACAAATCGGTGTTGTACTCGACGGCGACATCGAGTCCATCGGCGACTTCGGAAATCGAAAATGTGATGTCGAACGTTGCGGTGCCGGCATCCACGTCGAGCATTGTCAACGTCATGCCCGGCAAGTCCTGGCTTTTGACCGGCGCGTTCTGCAAAATCAACATCGCTTGGAAAATCGGCGAGTGACTCATCGCGCGTTGCGGCTGCAAAAGTTCGACTAACTGCTCGAATGGCACGTCCTGGTTCGCATACGCGTCGAGCGTCAACTGTCGCACGCGCTTGAGCAATTCACGAAACGTCGGATTGCCGGAGAGATCGGTGCGAATGACGAGCGTGTTGATGAACAAACCGATCAGCGGTTCGAGTTCCGCGCGCAACCGATTCGCAATCGGCGTGCCGACGCAAACCTCGTCTTGCCCGGTGTAGCGATGTAAGAGCAATTGAAACGCGGTCATCAACGTCATGAACAATGTCACGCCCTCGCGCTGGTTCAACGCGTTGATCGTCTCGACCAAGCATTTCGGCACACGCGCCGATTGCGTCGCGCCGCACGAGGTCTGCACTGCTGGGCGCGATTTATCGGTCGGCAATTCGAGAACGGGGAGTGCGCCGCCCAATTGCTTTTTCCAGTACGCCGTCTCCGCTTCGATGCCGCCTTGTTCGCAACGCTCGCGTTGCCACATCGTAAAATCGGCGTACTGGATCGGCAGTTCCGGCAACGGCGAAGGTAGCCCCATCGAAAACGCCGCATAGAGCGCGCCCAGTTCGCCGATCAGCACCGCCATAGACCAGCCATCGCTGATGATGTGATGCATCGTCAACAAAATCAGGTGCTCATCATCGGCGAGACGCAACAAGCGGACGCGTACGAGCGGACCGCGCGTCAAATCGAATGGCAGGCGCGCTTCGTCATTCGCGCGGCGCATCGCTTCGGCTTCGCGTTCCGAGACAGACCAGTCGAGCAAATCATCCAGCGGCAACGTCAAGGTGAGACGCGGCTTGATGATTTGCATCGGCTGACCGTCAATCGCCGCGAAGGTCGTGCGTAAGATTTCGTGACGCCGCACGATTTCGTTCAGCGCGCGTTCGAGCGTCGCGATGTTTAGTTGACCTTTGAGCCGCGCGGCGGAGGGAATGTTGTAGAACGGGCTGTTCGGCTCGAACTGATCGAGAAACCACAGTCGCTGTTGACCGAACGATGCCGGGAAAACAAATGCGTCGTCTTCCGTAATTTCATTTTGATTGATTGGGGTGACAAGTGGTTCGCTCATTGCGTTATCCTTGTCGTTTGATCCGGCTGATGCGATCCATTGCCGCCGGATGTGAGGGTGGAGAGTTTGACGCGGCGCGATTCGCGTGGCACGATTTTGATCGTCAAGTCGCTGGATTTGTTTTCAGAATGTAAGCGCTCGACTTCGGGCGCGAGTTCACCGATGCTGGGTTTCTCGAACAGAGCGCGCAAAGGCAACTCGATGCGAAACTCGTCGCGCACGCGCGAGACGAACTGGGTCGCAAGCAGCGAGTGCCCGCCCAACTCAAAGAAACTATCATGCACACCCACG